>NZ_JARVXG010000042.1:60000-76566 GCF_029848115.1 Methanobacterium formicicum
AAAGATATTTAGACGGATAAAAAGGTGGGAAAATGAAAAAAGTTGAAGGCGGAATATGTGCAGTGGAAAATGTCCTGGCAGCTGGTGCCTGTGAAGACAATTACGGGGTGGCACTTATCCACTACCCACAAAGCAGTGCCGCAGCAGTATTCACCAGAAATAAAGTACAGGCCGCCCCTATTATCATCACTAGAGAATCAGTTAAAAATGGAAAACTATCGGCAATAGTAGCCAACAGTGGCAATGCCAACTGTTTCACTGGTGAAAAAGGCATTGATGATGCTAAAGAAATGACCCACCAAGTTGCCCAAGGCCTGAACATCCTACCGGAAGATGTGGCTGTAGCCTCCACCGGGATCATTGGACGCCAACTACCCCTACCCATCATCAGCAAACTCATCACCGATGCTCTGCGAAGACTGGATAATTCACCTACAGCCTCTAAAAACGCTGCTGAGGCTATAATGACCACTGACACATATCCCAAGGAATTTGCAGTGGAAACTACACTTACTAATGGTAAAACAGTCCGTATTGGGGGGATATGTAAGGGTTCGGGAATGATCGCCCCTAACATGGGCACCATGCTTTCTTTCCTTACCACGGATATAGAAGCCAGCCCAGCAGAACTCGAAGAAGCCCTGCAGAAATCGGTGGAAAAAACATTCAACATGGTGGTGGTGGATGGAGATGAAAGCACCAATGACATCGTGGTACTCTTATCCCGACCCGGCCAGGGAAACATCGATGAAAAATTCCAGGAAGCCCTGGACTATCTGTGCAGTGAACTTACCCGGATGCTGGCCCGGGATGGGGAAGGGGCAACCAAGTACATGGAAGTAGAAGTTATCGGTGCCCAAAGCCTTAATGATGCTAGAATTGCCGCTCGATCAATTGTTAAATCACCACTGGTAAAAACTGCTTTATTTGGAGCCGATCCTAACTGGGGCCGTATTGTGGCTGCAGTGGGCTATTCTGGAGCCAGTATGAATGAGGAAACCGTTACTGTCTCCCTTGAAGATGGTGAACGAAGGGTGGCTGTGGTAGATAAAGGTGAAATAAAGGCCTTTGATGGTACAGAAGAGCTTGAACTGGCAGAAAGCATAATGGAAAGGGAAACCATTAAAATAACCGTTGATTTATCACTCGGAACATTTATGGCCACAGCCTATGGATGTGACCTAAGTTATGACTACGTACGCATAAATTCAGAGTACTCTACTTAAATTGTAATTACAATTTGATTATATTCAAAACTACAGGTAAGATAAAATGAAAGTAATGATTATAGGCGCAGAAGGAATGTTAGGGCACGATTTGGAAGATATTTTATCCAAGGACCACCAGATAAGCACCACCACCATTGACACCCTGGACATAACTGACATTGAAAAAACCATTAAGACTGTGAAAGACATTAACCCCGATGTACTGGTTCATGCCGCTGCATTTACCGATGTTGATGGAAGTGAAGACAAAGAAGACCTGGCTTATAATGTAAATGCATTGGGAACACGTAACGTGGCACTGGCCTGCCGGGAAGCGGACAGTGCACTGGTTTACATCTGTACGGACTATGTATTTGATGGAACCAAAGGCACACCCTACCGGGAGTATGACCAGACCAATCCCCTCAGTGTTTATGGAAAAACCAAACACCAGGGTGAAGTATACATCCGTGATATACTCAATAAATTCTACATTGTCCGGACAGCATGGTTATACGGATACCATGGCCCTAACTTCGTCACTACCATGCTAAAATTAGCAGAAAACCATGATAGCATTTCGGTGGTTAGTGACCAGGTAGGATCCCCCACCTACACCCGGGACCTGGCTAATGCCATAAACCAGCTAATAACCAAACCTGCTTATGGTATTTACCACGTTACTAACAGTGATCACTGCTCCTGGTATGAATACGCCCAGGAAATCTTCCAGAATGCGGGTATTGACATTGAACTTAAACCGGTATCCACCGAGGAATTTGGTAGTGCTGCTCCCCGTCCACTGTACTCTGTTCTGGATAATTACAACTGGAAAATGGAAGGATTCCCACCAATCCGAAGTTACAAAGATGCATTGAAAGAGTATATGGAATTGTTAAAATAAAAAAAGCAATAATTACTCGGTTAAAAACTAATAACCATTTTTTTCTATTTATTTTATATTATTCTATCAATATTGGCCAAAAAACTGTTTTTAAAGATATATTATCTAAAAAATTAATTTTAAATAATAAAAAAATAGTAAACGGGAATTGATTAGTAATTCCCTTAGTTTTATGAATTTTCTTAAGTGCAGCGATTATTCTTTAATTGAACCTAGAGGGTGAGTTTAGATATTCTCTCCATGGCCTTTTCAGTATTTTCCAGGGTGTTAAAGGCGGTTAACCGGAGGTAACCTTCACCACTGGGACCGAAACCCACACCGGGAGTTCCCACCACATGGGCTTCATCCAGGAGCAAATCAAAAAACTGCCAGGAATCCATAGCCTGGGGAGTTTTAACCCAGATATATGGTGAATTAATTCCACCGTAAACCCGTAAACCCAGATTTTCCAGGCTGTTCCTGATGATAGAAGCATTGTTCATGTAATAATCAATGGATTCATTGATCTCTTTCTGACCCTCAGGGGAGTACACTGCACAGGTAGCCATCTGTATGGGATAAGAAACTCCGTTGAACTTGGTGGTTTGGCGCCGGTTCCAGAGACTGTTAATGGAATGGGGATTTCCTTCACCATCAAATCCCACCAGTTCCCGGGGGACCACGGTGAAAGCACACCGGGTACCAGTGAAACCAGCATTTTTGGAGAAACTCCTAAATTCAATGGCCACTTCACGGGCACCTTCGATCTCATAAATACTGTGGGGAATGTTATCTTCCCTTATGTAAGCTTCGTAAGCAGCGTCAAATAAAATAATGGAATTATTTTCCCGGGCGTAATCCACCCACTGTGCCAGTTGTTCTTTGGTAAGAGCAGTACCCGTGGGATTGTTGGGGAAACAAAGGTAAATCAGATCTACGGGTGTTGTGGGGAGTTCGGGTACAAATCCGTTATCTTCAGTGCAGGGGATGTAAACCAGTTTCTGGTAACGGCCATCATCACCCATGGGTCCGGTTCTGCCCGCCATGACATTACTTTCCACGTAGACCGGGTAAACTGGATCGGTAACTGCCACAGTGTTTAACAGGCCAAATATCTCCTGAATATTACCAGTGTCACACTTGGCACCGTCGCTGATGAAAACTTCATCCGGGGCAAGGTCTATACCGCGTGGTGCGTAATCATTTTTTATGATTTCATTGATCAGAAAGTCATAACCCTGTTCTGGACCATAACCACGGAATGATTTGGCATCACCCATTTCCTGTACAGCTTCAGTGAATTTTTCAACCACAGCACGGGGTAAAGGTCGGGTTACATCTCCAATACCCATTCGTATTATATCCACATCAGGATTATCATTCTGGTATTTCTCTACTCTCTGGTTAATTTCCGAGAAAATATAGTTGCTTTTAATTAACAGATAGTTTTCATTAATTATAACTGCCATCTAAGATTACTCCTATGATTTTTCATTAATAAATTCTTGTTAATGGGGTATTGCATAAAGAAATTTTTATTAAGAAATTAAATCTATTTCCAATCTTTTCCACCCATTATTCTTATTATAACCTATTTTCTCGTTATCTCTATTTATCCTTTTTTACAGTCCGTATATTATCATCAATATGATATAGGGGAAGAGTAAAATTTATTTTTTAGTATTACTTAATATAATTAAAGTAAGATAATGTCGGGTAGTGAAAGATTTGGGAAAAAATCTATAAGTAGACTAAGCCAAAATGACCTTGTGGATAATTATCTTAAGGGTTTCATTGGAAATTATTTAAAAAAGCCAATAGGTTGCATTCAATATATTTATACGAGTAAATTAAATATGTTAAATGCTCAGGGAACCGCTAGTACTATATCTTCCGGAGGGGTTCACTTTCTGGATAAAGTTTATATGGACAAAATGGGGAAGTTTAACCCATTTTAAAACTAGGATTAGGATTAAATTTTGACATTTCCTATTCAAAATATATTTTAGGGAATATTTATTAAATTGAGGAGAATTTGACATGAAGTGCGTGGTAATAGGTGCAGGTAATGCTGGAAGACCAGCTGCCAGAATTTTAAATTATGCAGGTCACCAAGTTCAAATAACTGATGAAAAGGAAATGGAGGAATTTCCGGAAGACGTGCAGAAAACTCTCCTTAAAATGGAAGAAGAAGGAGTGGATCTCCAACTGGGATGGGATGACCCCACCAACATTGATGATGTGGATGCAGTTTACATTTCACCTAACATCCCCAAAGATTCCCCCATCCGACATTATCTGGTGGATAATGAATTAAAATTACTTATTAACCAGGATATTGCTGATATTGTTGATAAAACTATTAATATGGATGTTATAGGTGTGACTGGAACTTTGGGAAAAACCAGCACCACCCATGCCATCTCTGAAATTTTTAAAAATGCCGGTTACAGTGTATGGACCTGTTCATCCCTATCAGGCAACCTGCTCAGTGAAGTTATTGTGGATGGAATCATCAAGGGGGATCATCTTAAAAGTGATATTGCAGTGCTAGAGCTACCCCACGGTACCATTCGACTTCTTTCGGAGCTCAAACTTAAGGTGGGATTAATAACCAATATCTATGCAGATCATCTATCGGAATTCGAGGGTTCCCTGGAAAAATACACCAAGAGAAAACTCATGATCATTGAATCCAGTGAAACCCTGGTGGCCAGCTCCCAGTGCACTCCATTCCTTCAGGATCACGATGCTGTTTATTACTGCTCCCGGGGCAGCGACTGTGACATTAAAGGGTACTTAAAAGAGGACAAAATTAAGATAAAATATAAATTAAAGAAAAAAGAAGGCGAATTTGAAACAAAATTCAACCTGAAGGGATACTACTTTGAAAATGCAATTGCGGCGGCGGCCGTTGCCCTGGCCTATGGTCTTAAAGAAGATTCCATAGTGGATGGAATGAATAAATTTAAGGGCATACCGGGTCATTTAGAGTATGTTGGGGATTACTGTGGACGTGAAGTTCACTTCGATGCTGCATTTGTTCCTGAAGGCATAATTTCCACCCTGGAACAGTTTTCTCAGGACAAATCTAATTTAATAGTATTGATTGATAATCCTGATAGTACCAATCCTCGTGACAAGTTCCAGATAGGTAAATTACTGGGGGACTATGCCCAGGTAATCATCGCCAGCGGATTTAATGAAACCACCGGTGTTTTGGACATGAAATCTGCCCAGGAAGTTCTGGAAGGTGCTAAAGATGCGGATGCCCTAAAAATCGCCACCGAGGATATGATCACTGCTGGTGAATATTCAATTAAACATTCAAAACCTGGAGATACCATACTACATATTGGTCCAGGGGCTATAACCAACTACCAGGACCTTAAAGATAAAATGATGAAGGGAATAGAGGAAGGATGTAAAAAATATTCATAGAAACAGTTTTACAATAATCTGGAATAGAATTATCCGGAAAATAGCTGAAATATAATCTATTTTTTCTTCTTTTTCTCTATCAAAATCTTTCAGGAGTATCGAACAAAGAAGAATCAAAGTATTCATAATCTTCACCGGGAGAAAGGCTTTTTTGCCCCCTAATCTGCACCTATCATAACAATGTTGTTAAAGGATGTTGATGCACCGGGGTCAATATTTCTGCGGGTAATCATAACAAAGGTTACAAAAATATGTCATAGCCACATGTATTTTAGATGGAAAAATGTAATTAAGTTAAAAATCAGTTAGCAAGGGTAACTAAACTGAGATTTAAATAGTATCATGATTAATGTCGGAACTTTAATTTAGGTTAAGGTGTTTAAAAAATGGGATATCTGGTATGCCAGGAATGTGGTGGCTATTATAAATTGCAGGAAGGTGAATCAAAGGATGATTTCGTCTCTTGTGAATGTTACGGTGCTTTAGTGTACGTAGAGTCCATTGAAGATTATTTCAATCCTGATGAACAATCTCCCGGCGAAGTTAGGGATAAATCATCAGATAATGTTCTTAAAACTTTGAAGAATGAATCGACTACCTCTGTTACTGAAAATTTGGAGGATAACTCATCTGATTCTAATCCTGAGGAACCGGAGGATATATCTTCTGCTCCTATTCTTGAGAAACCAGGGGATAAATCACTTGCACCTATTCCCGAAAACATGGAAAAAAAGGACCCGGATATTAAGTTATCTGCACTTCCGGAAGAAATGGCAGTCACATCTTCTAAAATCACCTCTAATTCTGATGAGAGCTCTGATTATAAAGAATCAGGGAGGGGTGCCAGTGAAAAATTGAATAATGAATCTTCGCAGATCCCAGAAACTGAAACACCGATAAACCCGGGCCCAAGTAAACCCCCTAGTTTTCCTTTATTCCGGCAGCCAGAGGGAAACCACACCATTAAAAACAGAAATTACTATCATAAAATAAATTCCCGGGACAAGAAACCCGATGTAAAAACCTTAAAACTTATAAAAGACATTAACGGGTTAATAGCTGCCCTTAATTACCATGATTCCTCAGTTAAACTGGAAGCAGTGAAGGCACTGGGGAGTCTAGCTGATGAAAGAGCTATTGAACCCCTAAAAAAAGTTAAAGAAAAGGAGAAAGGCATCCTTAGAACCTTTGCCGGTAATGCTATTTTTCAAATTGAATCCAAAAATAAAGGATTGAAATCCCGGAACAGGGCTGATTATCGTAAAAAATACTATGAAGAATCTCTGTCCCCCATGGGAAAAAGTGAACCCACAAATCATAATCTAAGTGAAAACCGGGGCGATTTATCCCAAATCTCCGCGTTTAAAAATTCAGTTCCTGCTGATTCTTCGCTTAAAGATACCGTAGCCACTAAAGTACCAGAAACATCTAAAGCACATGAAGAACCTAAAAATACCCAAGTATCAGAAGGAATTGGACCTGTAGACAGCCAATTGCAGAATAAATCTAAAACACCAACCCCTATTGATTCGAAGGTCCCTACCCACCAGGAACTACATGATGAATTGCAAGTTCCGGCTAAACCGGAAGTACCTATTGAATTTAAGGGTGCTGCTAATAAAGATATAAGTTCGAAATGGCCTTCTACCGAACTTGATGTTCATATTGGACAGAATGTATCGGTAAAACCAGATAAAACTTCAAAATTAGATTTAACCCGTAGCCCAGAAGCTGTAAATGAAACTATAACATCAAGTACTGATCATAAATCAGTGCGAAACATGATCCTGGGAAAATTCAGGGGATCTGGCAAGTCTCAATCTCATGAACAGGTGTTATCTGAAAAATCGGACATACTACCTAAATCCACGTATAATAATCAGGAATCTTCGGAGAAAATTGTATATGAGAAAATAGATGATTTGAAGGATTTAAAGAAAGTTAAATCTGATAAAACTTCTCCTAAAATTGCTGATACTGATAAGAAATTCCTTGAAACTATTGATAGTAATATTGATAGGGATATGAAATCTGGAAAAATTAATGAAACCAATAAAGAAACCAGTAAAAAAATTCCAGATGACCACTTCATTCCAGAAGACAGCTATGGGATTCAAGACGATCTTCTTACCAATGAATCCTTATCCACTAGTGAATCCATATCCCCGATAAAATCATCAACTAATCATGATAGCTTAGAGGTAAATGGGCCCCTAGAAGTAGAAACACCTTTGAGGGTGGAGAATCCTGTTGAAGAGGAAAAACTTGTGGAGGTTGAGGAGCCCTCCGAGTTGGAGGAGTCCTTAAAGTTGGAGAAACCTTTGAAGGTAGAGAATCCATTTGAGGTGGAAGAACTTGTGGAGGTTGAAGAGCCCTCCGAGTTGGAGAAGCCTTTAGTGGTGAATGAGTCTTCAGATGTTGAGGAGTCTTTAGTGGCGAATGAATCTTTAGAGGTTAATAAGCCTTTAGAGTTAGAGGAATCTTCAGAAATAGAGGAACCTTCTGAAATGGATAAATCTCCGAAAAACACGGTTTCCCCCGAGGATACAAAATTGGAAAGTGGGGTTACCTCTCCAGAAATTACCAAAACAATAATAAATAACAAACCTGCTTCAATAGAAGTAAATATAACTGGTTCGGATGTTAAATTGAATCCCACGCCTGCAGGGGGATCAGTCAAAGGGGACGTCATCATCAACCCTGATTCTCAGGAATTTTTAGGTCTAAAACGGACAGATTTACAATTGTTAGGATTTATAGCCCTTTTTGCCCTGTCTTTAGTGGTTGGTATTTTACTCACCATGAGCTAGACTTTTAATCCTAAGTTTTAATCTTATGCTTTAATCCTAAATTTAAATTACCTACTATTTGGATTAATAAAACGAGTTTGGTTTAATCCTTATATAAGCCTTAAACTTCATTTTAACTTAAAAGAGTTTCTTATTTTTATACAATACTCTATAATAATTCTATTTCTACAATACTCTATAATAATCTAATATCCATACTGGATTTTCATATGATTTCCTGTTTTTTGGGAAAAATAACCTCGATCCCATCATCGGCAAGTTCGAGGAATTTCTCCTTGTGGGTAGTGTGTACCGGATATAACTTATCAGGATGTATCTCCCTAATCATTTCCAGTATCTCCGGGCCGTTGGCGTGCCCAGATGCATGGAAGCATTTATTTAAGAGGGGCAAGTTGAATAACTTCAACCAATTACGCACCTTCCTTTCATTTATTTCCATCTGATCATCAAAGGGTTCTGTACTGGACTTGATGTAGATACCATTCTCGGGTTTTATATCAATAAGTTCCTTTAACTCAAAAAAATCACAGCGAAATATGTAATCCCGTGGATTTTCCTGTAGATCATGATAGGTGAGAACGTTGTCATTTTCCAGTAGTTTTCTTTCCCACTTTTTATAATCCCGGAGAGAATGTGCAGATTCAATGTCCTCATCAATGGTGGAGGCACACAGCCATTCATCATCCACACAGGCAAAACTATTATCCCCCACCAGACCCCATCCTTTACGGGGTTTGTAGATCATAACCTCCCCTATACCCGGATACTCCTGGTGGTGTTCCTGGAATAGGTTCAGAATATAGGCCTGTTTAAGGCTCACCACCAGTTTTCGGTCAGTGTCCTCGGCCACTTTGTAGAAGGTTAAAAGCCGGTCCAGATCCCGCACAGGATAATTAACAACTACCAGGCCTTGGCACCGATTAACGGATTCCACTGCCCGTTTTTCAATGTCAAACTCATTTACACTGGTTTGGCTGTCAATTCGAGTCCCTTCACTGATCATAATAGTGGGATTGGATTTTTTAGCTTCTTTAACGAATTTATTGGTGAGTTCCGGGTGCCTTCCATGGAAACGGAGGTCTCCAGTGTATACAATGGTGTCCTCCTCATTTTCACCAATATATGCCGTTGCGCCGGGTAGTGAATGGTCAACCGGGGCAGATTTAATCTTGAAATTCCCGATTTCAAATTTTTGGTAGGGTTTCACTACGTGGATGTCCCGGTCAACTACGTTGGCCCGGGAGCGCATGTAACCGTCTCCACGCTTTTTGGGCTCCAGGTAAAAGGATTTTTTTAAATGGAGATATTCTGAGAAGGATGCAGCACCAGTTTCTTCCAGTGCCTTTAAAATCAGGTGTGATTCATTGGTGAGGTAGATGGGAATATCTTCCCGGAGATGATGTACATAGGCCACGTGGTCCACGTGGGAATGGCTAATCAGCACTCCATCAACCGATGGTTCAGATGGGTAGGGCAGACCTACATGCCGCAGGTAGTCTTCACGATAAATTCCTTCAATGTAGGGTAACAGGCCCAGCTCGATAAAGTCACAGATTCCATTGGCCTTGCGGGGTTGCAGGAACTCCGACAAATAATCATTGGCTTGGGAAAATCCCATTCCAAAATCAAAGAAGAATGAGGTCTTATCATCATTAACCCTGATTTTATTCCCCCCAATTTCATCCACGCCTCCGAAAAAATCAATACTGGTCAAAGGATACACCTACATTAGCTATCAGTCACATTTCCAAATTAAATTCGGTTACCATTAAGATATGACTTTGGATAAATTTAGTTCTGTTTTAACGTTTATATAGATAAATTTCCCGTTAAAGAGGTAGTAAGAGGGCTAGCTGGCAATTCATGGGAAATTAGGAGGGATTATATTATTATTCCATTTTTTCTGTTTATTCATTTGGGATGGGGGGTTAATAGAATTATCCCTAAATCCGGTGGTAAACTTAGGTTACCACCACACTTAGGCTATCAAACTTACACTCCATAAGACTTCTTGTGGTAAGAAAATCATGGAAAATAATTTCAACCTTAAAATTCATAGTATGCATGGAGGTGTTATAAGATGTGTGAAGATGAAGATTGTGGCTGCCATAAAAAACATCACCAGGGACATCACGGACAGTATCACCACCATCATGGGCACCGTGGATACGCCACCATAGCTAAAAGGACGGGAGAGACTGTGAACATCCCAGAAATACTATTTGAGGTAGCAAACATAAAAGAAGGGGATTTTTTTAAGATTTACGTTCGTAAACTTAAAAAACATGAACATTAACCATACATCAAAAAAATATTCCCCCTTTTTTCATTCACTATTCTGAAACTATTTTTTTCCTGTAAATTAAAATTCCTGTAATTATTTCAAATTAGAAGTAATTTACGCTGTTTTTCTACCTTTTTCACGTTATTTAAAGAAAAATCATTTTGGGATTATAAAGTAACCCTAATTTTAAACCACAATTCTCACCCAGTGAATATGATAGTAATGTTTTAATTATGGGGGGATATTAACTACCTATGAATAAGTAAAATCAGCGGCGTTTAGTATGCTCATCCCCTAATGAAATTGATTACTTTAACCCTAAAACTACGGCTAATAATAAGTATTAACTTTAATAATAGTATTTCTAAGGATAAGGAAGGGAATGGAGACTTATCATGTTTAAAGAGGAAAAAGATTTCATTGAAAACTTGAACAGTGTTAGAAGAATCAGTACCTCATTTGTTATAGCCAGTGCCACAGTCAAAAAGGCGCGCAACGGTAAAGACTACCTTGAATTTAGTTTAACTGATAAAAGTGGTCAGATAACGGCGCGAATGTTTCCCAACCGCAATGCCCATGAGATCTACGATACAATTAATGAGAAATGCATTTACCAGATAAATGGAGTGGTAGATGAGTTTCCCCGTAACTCCCAGAATTTCAGCATAAAAATTGATGATCTGCAGGCCCTGGAAGAAGATAATTACCAGCTGGATGATTTCATCCGAACATCCAGTAAAGACCGGGAAGAACTTCTAGATGAGATTAAAAACACGGTGGAAGAAATGGAAAACATCTATCTTAAGAATCTACTTAATTCCTTTTTCACTGACCCCGAATTTACCCAGGAATTTTGCACCGCACCTTCGGCAAAAGTTTACCACCACAACTATGTAGGGGGTTTACTGGAGCACAGTGTAGAAGTACTGCAAATATGCAGAACTATGTGCCATATATTCCCTCAGCTGGACCAGGATCTCTTATATACCGGGGCAATACTCCATGACGTGGGTAAATTAAAGGCCTATGACTATGATCTCATCAGTATTGACATCTCCAACGAGGGAAAACTATTGGATCATCTATTCATCTCTGCAGAAATGGTTAAAGAGAAGATTAACATCTTAGATATGGATATGCCAGAAGAACTACAAACCCAAGTGTTACATCTAATACTGAGCCATCATGGCGCTGTTCGAAATGGATGGGGCTCACCAGTTGATCCCAAAACTCCCGAAGCAATTGCCTTGCATCATGCCGATGATTTAGATGCAAAGGTTAAGGGATCAATCCAAAAATAATCCGAAATAGGGAAGATTAGAGGATAATCATTAAAAATTCCTTTATCTTCTCCAATTGCAAATCTAAATTGACTATATATAATCAATAGGATGACTAATCAATAGGATGACCAGGACTTTAATGTGGAGACTTAAAAAGAATAAAAGGACTAGTGGCCACGATTTTTTAGTTTATATGAGAAAGGGGGTTTATGATGGTAATGGATGACATTGACCGGGAACTGGAAAACTATCAGAAAGCAATGGACAATGAAAAAAGAAAAACAGCACGGATAAACTGGTTGCTATTCTTGGTTTTGGTAGTGGTGATAATTATCTTTGTATATTCCTTGTGGAGATATCAAGCCCTTAACTAACCGGGATAATTCCCGCGAATAATTCCTTAAACCTTATTCGAATGCACAAAATAAGGTTTAATATTGAAAGATAATGAAATTTCAGAAATAAATGTAATCTAAATTGATAACTCTCGTTATAGAATATAAAATTAGATATTATAATCACTAGAGATGTTTACATGCGCAATCTAATGATTTTGCATTGAACACTCCTTCATTTACATTTTAATTTTAATTCGTTAAGTCCCTCTTCAATTAAACCATCGAAGAACTCTTCGAACCTGTCATCCAGGTGATCACAGGCCACTCTTTTATCAACCATTCTCCACCACCAAACTCTAAAAAGAGTTAGGATTACCTGTATTATAAAGTTTATGATAATAATTGAATAACAGGATAAAAAAATTAACAGCCTGATCAATTATTTAGTTAGAAATAAAATTGATAATCGAATTTAAAAGTTATTTTAATGAGGTCTATTCTGTTTATAATAATAAAGTCAGTTTAAAATAAGAGAATGGTGAAAAGTGAATAGATAATTAATAGGGTGATCGAATTTAAAGTTGTTTAAATTTCGATCTTCTTTACTTCTTCTTTCAGCTTACGATCCTTGCAGAACTCAAACAGATGGCCACATTCACTGCAAAGAATTACCCCTTGTTTACCATCGGGAATATGTGGAATGTAACAGGTATCCACTGAGGTCTGTTTAGTTCTTTGGGATATTGTTTTGTCTTTACAACCGCATACAGGACAGGCCTGGTTAAGATCTTCTGATTTCATTATATGTTCCTCCTTTACTCCCATTTATTATTTGTTACCTATAGTATATTTTTTTATGGATAGGGCGATTTTACACTGCTTCACAGTGCACGATCAATTAAATCCCTACACCTATCACCATGATTGGTTCGGATATACTCGAACGTATGGTATTATACGAACAATACTATATAAACTTTTTTATTGTGTATTATAAAATTTATTACAATAATTTAAACTGCAGGATTAGTCTTTAAATTTGGCTATATTAAAATATGAACCATATTTAAACTTATTTTGTTCTTTATCACTATATTATAGTATTAAAAAATTTTGGGGGGGAACCATGGGTATCTCCTCTTGAAAATTCCTAGCAACACGAGTATTTGAATTATTGACTTTGGATTTACTACCTTTAAGAATATAATTGTAACATGAAACTTAAAATATCTGATATTGCCTTAATAATGAATATTTTGATTAATTATAGAAATTAATCGTATTTTGTTGTATTGGTACGAAAAAAAGTATTACTGGCTTAATTTAAGAAAAATCTGCCAATTACATAATAAATAAACTTTTTGGCATTTATAATCTTTAATTTGATTATAAAACTATCTAAAACCATAGATTTCTTTTAAAATAGAAATAAGGAAGAGTTTTTTACTGCTACATATTGACTCCTCGGTGATGGATTATCCACTAGCTACCTGTTATTTAAAATTGCCCTAATACTCTTTTATTTTTTAGATTTAGTCATGATTTGATGATTATTAACCAATTTAAACCTCCTTTGGTCTCTTCCTATTATCCAAGGAAAGAAAACCTCTAAATGTGCTTTATTTAATAAAATAGGCTTAAAATGGGCTTTAAAAAAGAAAATAAATCGAAACCTTTATATAACATGTTCAATGATGTGATGGTGTAAAACGTCCTACATCATTCATTTTAAGATTTAGGGCACGGAGGCGATAAAATTAGGCGAAAATTCACACAAGCAATAGTTGTTGCATTGTGTGCACTTTTCATGGTTATCCCTGCTGTGGGAGCCGCGGAAAGTTCAGATACTGAAAATACGGTCGTGACCAACGCAACTACCGACCAAAACTTACAGATAGGAATGACTGGAGAAAATGTCACCCAATTACAAACCTGGTTACAAACCCAAGGATTCTACAAAGGTAAAATTGACGGTGAATTCGGTAATTACACCGATCAGGCTGTCAAAGCATTCCAGCAGTACGTTGGAATAAAAGAAGATGGAATTGTTGGGCCAATCTCTCGTGAGGGTATGGATAATCTGGTTAACGGTGTTTACGCATCAGGTGATGATAGTTCATCCAGTTCATCCAGTAGCACCAGCAGTTCCAGTTCATCCAGTAAAGCTGCCTACGGAACCAGTAAAACTTACTCTGGTAAGTCTTACTCCAGCTCCTACCGATCCAGTAGTAGTGGATGGAGCAGTGGAAAAGGTGTCGGAGATTGCTGGGATAACAGTAACGCACTTTACAGTCAATTAACTGCATCTGGTCAAAAGGCAAGGATCGTTCAGTACGCCAACAGTTATGTCTCCAACCACCGTTCTGTAGAAGTATGGAATGGTAATAGTTGGGTCGATTATGACTACAAAGGTAATGGGTATTCCAACCGATACTACGCAACTTCTCATGGTTCTTCATCAACTGTGATTGCTAGTAGTTAAACCCATTCTACGTGAGTTAAAATTTATCAGCAGTTTTTACCACTGCTGATGAAATCCTTTTTTTTAAAATCAAATTTAATAGAATTTCCCGGTTAGATACAATTTTCAGGGTATTATCCGTTAATTTAGATATGAATTTCATATTCCAAAACTAATTCATTCCTGGACAAATTTAAAGGGGAAGTAGCCTGTATCTTAAAAAATTTATCCCATAAAAAGAGTTTTAATCAAATAAATATTTATAATAGGATTCAAAAACTATCCACAAATTAAACATGAGAATCAGGATTAAGGTAAGTTTATGGAAGTAAAAAAATGATAGACTTTGTTTTTGGACTCTCTGTGAGGGTTTTAATCACTGATGAGGATAACAAGATACTGATTCTTAAACGATCAACTGACTCTAAAACCAATCCGGGTAAGTGGGAACTTCCTGGTGGAAAGGTTGATCAGGGAGAATCCTTTGATCAAGCCCTGATCAGGGAAGTTAGTGAAGAAACTGGACTAAAAATATCCCTGGAACATGTTGTTGGAGTCTCCGAACAGAACCTACACCTGATTAGAGCAGTGCACATTATAATGTCCGGAAAAATCACCGAAGGTACCCTTACCCTCAGTAACGAGCACGAGGGATATGCATGGGTATTTTTTGAAAACCTCTCTGAGTATGAACTGGCTGACTGGTTAGAAGACTTTGTTAACAACCAGGAAACAGATGATAACTCCGAAATTGGTAGTGAAGAGGTTAATCAGGTTACCCGCACCGTGAAACCCTGGTTAAAATCCGTGAAGCAGTCGATGGATAAAATTTTAAAACCATGACCTTTCTTTAATTATCTATTTTTTGGTTAGGATCACAGGACATAAATAAAAACATTTAAACCATTAATAACGTAATAGTTTTTTAATAATAAAATCTGCAATGGAATCATAATGATATGAGGGCTTTAAAATACATTGGCGGATTTTTATTAATAAAATGATGAGGGGATCACCACCGTGACTTTAGAAAAACTGGTCAATGAACGAAATTATATACTGGCGGAATTAAAGGTATATGAAGACCTTCAAGTGGCGCTGGAGAAAATAAAACGGTTTAATATGGAAAATTTTGGGGAAACTCATCTGAAGGTTTATGATACCAGTAATGAGGACGAAATGGAGGAAATGAGTGAAACTGTCGTGGCCATGAAAATAGATGAGCTCACTGATTACCTGCTGCGGATCTCTGAAAATATAAATCAATTAAAAATGGGTGAAGCTTCAGAAAACACTCCAAAATAATATTCTTAATAATATTTTTAATTTTTTTCAATTACCTATTTTTAATATTTTTACTTTCTAATTATGTCCTCTTTGCACCATAATGGAAAATGTTAATTTAAAAATCCTAAAAATAATGACGCTAATATTGTAATAATTGAGTATTTTGCCTCATTAATGAAAATATGCTTTAAAATTCTTTAAAATTCTTTAAATTTGATTAAAACTTGTGAAAATAATTTTTAGCCAATAAACAAGATTAAACGGTCTTTATAGATTTAACGGAAGATTAAAGGCTTTTTAGGGTTATTAAACTCGAATCTACCGCTGAAATAAAAGATTTGAAAATAGGCTCTTTCTTCAATCAGGGTTTAAATTGAGTTAATTACTTGGAAATACTAAAGGAAATAGCGCCTCTTTGAACAGCATGATCAAAAACCTCAAAGAGAGTCCTAAATCTAAAACAAAGCTCCCTACACTCGTTTTTTTGAAAATTATTTCGAAAGCTTTATTAGGGACTTTGAATCCAACCATTATTGTAAAAAAAATAAGACCCATAAATACGTATTTATGG
>NZ_JARVXG010000043.1:0-27500 GCF_029848115.1 Methanobacterium formicicum
ACTAAAATAAACTAAAATAATATTTAAAATATAAAACATTAAAATATAAAAAAATATTAATTTTTCCCAGAATTCCAAAATTAGAACTCACTGAATCCAAACTTCCTACATTTTTTAGAAATTCCTTCAGAATTCCGGGATACTTGTCCAAGGTTCCATAACTTATTTAATGGATTTAAACTCCACTTCCAGGGCCACCACCGGGTACTCCAGTTGGAAGTTGCGGATGACCTCCGGGTGCATTTCACCGAAGAATCCTTCCACACACACTTGGGAACTTCCTTCTTTCACTCCTTTTATGCGGGCGCATCGACCCTTAATGAAGCTGGGGTGGTCCAGGTCTTCGATCTCCATGACCAGGCCCAGGTTACTTATCAGGGCATCACTGGTTGATTTTATTTCAGTGAAGTTGGCCTGGGAATGGGTGGTCATAGCGGCCATCTTCTTAACACCGGTGGTTCTGGTCTCAGTCTCTTCATCCAGGAAGACAGTTTCTCCCACTTCAAAGATCTTCTGGGGAAGTTCCTCGTGTTTGTTATCCTCCAGAAACTCTAAAAGGCCGTTGAGGAGGCTTTGCCGGATCATAGTCCGGTCCTGACTTATGGGCTGGGCTACCTCCACCCTTTCAGTTTCAGGGAGTTTCATCTTCTGGTAGTGGTTCTCCTCATTGGTTAACATGAGGCTCATGACCTCGGCAAATCCCAGTCCATTCATGATCTCCCGAACATTCTGGTCAAAATCAATGTAAGGGTCTTCCCGGGCCACAGTGGCCACCTGGGGTAGTTCCGGTTCGATCTTGCGGAAACAGTAGCCTATGGCCACATTTTCTATGAGGTCCACCTCGTGGAGTATATCTGCCCGGTAGGAGGGGATTTTAACCCGAACCGTGTCATCATCAACGGCATCTGCATCAAAACGAACCTTTTTCAGGGCTTTAACCACCTCATCAGCAGTAAGTGGTATTCCAATTAGTTTAACCGCATTTTTCACACTGACTGTCCTTTCCTTGGGAGTTAAGTCCGGTCTGATGAGGGTTTCATCCGAGTATATGTTTTCCATGGTCTGGATGGTAGCCCCGGACTCAGCAAAACTGGTGGCAATGATATTTAGGGTACGCTCCACTGCCTGCTGGTCCGTGCCAGTCACATCCACAAAGAGATTTTCAGTGCCTGTGGTAAGTTTAGTTAACTCTCCATTGATAATAGGGGGCATGGAAAGTACGTTATCCTCAGAATCCATTAACAATGGATACTTATCGAACTTATCTATTAAGTGGGCATAGGCCTTTCCCTTCTTGTGCACGGTGAGTACTTCACGGAGAGTCATCTCCTCCTCCATCTCCAGGGGTACAAAAGATACTTCATCAGGGTCAGCGGCGAAATAACGGAAAGGACCCTTTAAAACATCCAAGTTGTGGATTCCAATGGCTACCTTTTTGCGGTCCCGTCCTATCACCCAGTGCAGGTCTTCCTGGAAGTCCATTATCTGGGCTAATTTCTCGTCAGAAAATTCAACCCCCCGGACCAGACAGCAGGCAGTGTAGGGCCGGATATCCTTAAGCCCAGGGTCTATGGTGATACTGGTTCCAGATGGTTCCAGATGGTACCTGGGCATTCCCTGTTCTATTCCCAGGAACCCCTTGAGTGCCCGGGCCACTCCTTCCACACTCAAGTAGTCGGGGCGGTTGGGGAAAAACTCCACCTTAACCTCTTCATCATCATAGTCCTCTATATCACTCCCGATCATGGGGAGCATGTCTATGAGTTCATCCTTGTCCATGGATCTATTCAATAATTCTTCCAGATCAGTGTAGGTGAATTTTATAACTGGCATGACTCTTTCCTCTATTTAAGTTATTTTTATGGTCTAAATTTGGTGTGATTTATCAAAGATTTTTTGGTGAATTTAGTTTGTATAAGTATATTTACTGTGAAATATTTGATTTATGAATTTAATTTTGATTTATGAATTATTAATAAATGAAAATAAATTTTTTAATATCCCTTCCTATATGCCTAAAAACATGATGAAGAACAGGGACTCTACTGTGAAGTGCAGGGCACGGTGCTGTAACCAGGTCATTTCCAGTCCAGCTACTTCGTGGTAGAGGTCTATAACCAGGTGGATGATTGCTGCTAATAATCCAATTTCCAGGGACAAAAAGAGCAGAGATAACAGGATGAAGTGGAATATAGCTTCCAGAACCTCGTGCACCATCCACATTCTAATGTTGGAGCCCACTATCTTCTGTATCATTCCCGCCAGTAGGACATAGAAATCAAAGAACAGCTTCCAGAAGATTTGGCTGTGCGCCTCATCACTTATTGCCAGGATAACGGCTATGTAAAACCACAGCATTTCCATATTATGCTCACCGTATCATTATCATGGTTACAATTTGTGTCAGTGTAATTTTATACCATATGTAACTATAAATTTAATTATATCCATTGGTTAAATAGACTATAACAATACTTAACTTGAAAGCATATATATTTAATTTAGCTATTTGGCTGATTTTAGAATTTACTAATGATTTAGCATGGAGAGGAGACCGAAGATGAAGGAAGTTGAGGTTCCTAAGGACTACAATCACGAAAAAGAAATCGAGTGGCAAGATATATGGCAACAAACAGAGCTTTACCAGTTCGACCCCAATGAAAGCCGACCCCGTTACATAATTGACACACCACCACCGTACCCTACGGGATCCATACACATAGGTCACGTTCTTAACTGGCTGTACATGGATTTACTGGCCCGTTGGAAACGTATGCAGGGCTACTCAGTACTGTTCCCCCAGGGCTGGGACTGTCACGGTCTGCCCACCGAGGTTAAGGTGGAGGAAATCCACGGCATCAAGAAGAACGATGTGCCCCGGGATGAATTCCGCGAAATGTGCATAGACCTCACCCGGGAGAACATCCAGGGTATGAAAACCCAGATGCAACGCATGGGATACTCCCAGGACTGGAACCGGGAATACGTGACCATGACCCCGGAGTACAAGGAAAAGACCCAGCGTAGTTTCCTGAAGATGTACCATGACGGTCTCATTTACCGGGCAGTGCACCCGGTGAACTGGTGCCCCCGCTGTGAAACTGCCATTGCTTTTGCTGAAGTTGACTACCAGGAAAATGAAACCTTCCTCAATTACCTTGAATTTCCTTCAAGCAGTAATGAATCTGGTGTGCCTATCGCCACCACCCGGCCAGAATTACTGGCAGCATGTGTAGCAGTGGTAGTGCATCCCGAGGATGAACGTTACCAGCACCTCACTGGCAAAAAGGTTAAGGTGCCCCTCTTTGACCGGGAAGTGGAGATCATCACCGACCGAGAGGTGGACCCAGAATTTGGTACCGGGGCAGTTATGATCTGTACCTTCGGGGATAAAACCGACGTAATGTGGGTTAACCGCTACAACCTGGACATCATAGAGGCCATCAATGAACAGGGAATAATGCAGGATGTCTGTGGCAAATACGCCGGACTCACCCTGGCAGAATGTAAACAGGCCATAGTAAATGACCTGGATAAAGAGGGATATCTCACCCGTAAAGAGAAGGTAGACCAGAACGTGGGACTGTGCTGGAGATGCAAAACACCCATTGAGATTCTGGTTAAAAAACAGTGGTTCGTGGCAGTTAAAGAACTCAACAGCCAGATAGAGGAAGCTGCCGAGAACATGGACTGGATGCCCGAGCATATGAAAACCCGTCTTTTAAACTGGACAGGTAACATGGACTGGGACTGGTGCATCAGCAGGCAGAGGATATTCGCCACCCCCATACCAGTATGGTACTGTAAAAGTTGTGGAGATGTATTGTTACCCTCCGAGGATGAATTACCCATCGATCCCACCCAGACCCAACCTTCCACCCCCTGTAAATGTGGAAGCACCGATTTTGAAGGTGAAATCGATGTACTGGACACTTGGATGGACAGTTCCATCACCCCCCTGGTGATTGCTGGTTGGCCTTCCCCCGAGTACAAAGATCTCTTCCCGGCCACCATTCGTCAGCAGGGACACGATATCATACGGACCTGGGCCTTTTACACTATATTAAGGTCTCTAGCCCTTACTGGAGAGGCACCTTTCCAGAATGTGGTGGTCAATGGAATGGTATTCGGAGAAGACGGCCATAAAATGAGTAAGTCAAGAGGTAATGTCATTGCCCCCGAGGATGTGGTGGCGGAGTACGGTGCCGATGCCCTGCGTCTATGGGCCGCCAACAGTGTTCCCGGCTCCGATGTTCCTTTCGCCTGGAAGGATGTGCAGCACGGCTATAAATTCCTTAGGAAATTCTGGAACGCCTTCCGGTTCGTGAACATGCACCTGGCCGGTTACAGTGAAGAAGAAATCAAACTGGAAAGTCTAAAACCACTGGATAAATGGATACTCTCTGGTTTAAACCAGTTGGTGGCTGAGGTCACCCAGGCCATGGAGGAGTACAACTTCGCCCAGGCCCGTAACCACATACAGGCCTACATATGGCATGACTTCTGCGACGATTACATTGAAGCTGTTAAATACCGATTGTACACTGATGATGATGGAGAATCGAAGCAGGCAGCACTTTACACTCTTAACACAATTATCAGGACCTGTTTAAAGCTTATGGCCCCCTTCACTCCCCATTTCACTGAAGAAGTAAACTATTATCTGGGCCACAACCGTGACCCGGAAGAATTTAGAAGTATTCATCAAGAAAAATGGCCGGAAGTGAGGGAGGAACTCTGTGATAAAGAAGCAGATGAAAGGGGAAAATTGGGATCCGAAGTGATCAGCCAGTTAAGACGCTTTAAAGCCAGCCGTAAAATGCCACTTAACGCTCCCCTTAAGTCTGCTACTTTATATTCCAGTTCCCCTGCAGTTTACAACCAGTTAATGGAGTTACAGGAAGATATACAGGGCACCATGCGTGTTGAGAAGTTAATGGTCACCGAGGGAAAACCCGATGTACGGGAGATAGTGGTGGAAGTAACCCCCCGCATGGACCAGATCGGACCACAGTTCAAGGGCCAGGCCCCGGTAATTGTGCAGTACCTGCAGTCTGAAGACCCGCAAGAAGTAGCCAAAACCCTGGAAAAGGATGGTTACATTGATGTGGAAGGATCCCACGTCACTGCTGATCATGTTTCCACCAGCAAAGAACTGGTGGGCCGCACCGGGGAAAAGGTGGAACTCCTGCTCCTGGAAGAACTGGAACTGGTAATTGAACTGGTAATCTAACCAGTTACCAAATTAAACAGGTGATTATGGTGGAATTAAAGGTAGAAAAAGCCAGCGAAATAAAGGGAGCGGTGAAAGCTCCTCCCTCCAAAAGTTACACCCACCGTGCCTTACTCTTAGCCTGCCTGGCCCGTGGTCAGTCACGTCTGAGGGACCCCCTGTACTCCGCTGACACCCTGGCCACCCTGAAGGCCTGCCAGGCACTGGGGTGTGACATTGAACTTGAAGATGAGGGTTGCACTGTCCAGGGTACTGCCGGAGAGTTAAAAACCCCTGAAAATGTTCTGAACCTGGAAAACAGTGGCACCACTCTTCGCTTTTTAACCACCATGACCAGCCTGGCACCAGGATGCAGCGTGCTCACTGGTGATAATTCCCTGCGAACCAGGCCCATGCAGGACCTCCTGGATTCTCTCCAGAAACTGGGTGTGGCTGCCTATTCCACCCGAAGTAACGGCCTCCCCCCTGTAGTGGTTAAAAGTGGGTTTAGTGGAGGTAAAAGTGACATCAAAGGTAGTGTGAGCTCCCAGTACATCTCCTCTATTTTACTCTCTGCACCCTATGCCCAGAACCCGGTGGATCTCCAGGTGGTAGGGGCGTTCAAGAGCCGGCCCTACGTGGAGATGACTCTGGACATCATGGATAAATTCGGTGTCCAGTGCCGTCAGGAACCTGGAAACAAATTCCACCTGGACCAGCAAACCTACCAGGCCCGGGATTACACCATTGAAGGGGATTACTCCTCAGCATCGTACCTGATGAGTGCTGCCGCCATATTAGGTGGGGAAGTTACTGTTCTTAATTTATTCAAAGATTCCCAGCAGGGAGATAAACTTATACTGGACATCCTGGAGAAAATGGGGGCCAGTATCAAGGCCCGGGAAGACCAGGTTACAGTTAAGGGGGATTCTCCGGAAAGCAAACCCACCGGAAAGATCACCTCCCCTCTCACCAGTATTGATGTTAACCTGGAAAACTCTCCCGACCTCCTGCCCACAGTGGCGGCCCTGGCAGCAGTGGCCCAGGGAACATCCCACATTGTAGGGGTGGAACACGCCCGCTACAAGGAAACTGACCGGGTGCATACCATGGCCCTGGAATTAAGTAAACTGGGAGTGGATGTAACTGAAGAAAGGGACAGTCTCACCATCACCGGAGGAGCACACGGTGGTGTGGTGGAAAGCCACACTGATCACCGCCTGGTTATGTCCCTGACACTGGTGGGACTCCTTACCGGTGAAGTGCGTATTAATGGGGCCGAGGCCTACCAGGTTTCATTCCCTAACTTCCCCCAGGTGATGGAAGATTTGGGATGTCCCATCAAAATCATCTAAACTATTTTTATTATTTCCATTGTGAATTGGCCCCGGGATAAAGGGATAGTTTAATAAAAGGATAGTAACTAAATAAATTCATTGATTAATACTTGTACGGGATAGGTATTATGCACTGATTAAGGAGAAACTTGTATATTGAGTGAAGGGATTGGGAATATTTTTTACAGGTGGCTAAAATGAGACACAACAAGGAAACCAAAATAGTGGTTCTGGGCGCCTATAACTCAGGAAAAACCACTACCTTAGAACAGATCTGTCACAACAGGGCCAAAGTTGAATACAACGGAACCACCACTGCCCTGGACTATGGTAACACCATGATCAACGGAAAAAAAGTGCACTTCTTCGGAACCCCAGGCCAGGACCGCTTCCGCTTCATGCGGAGGATAGTCTCCGAAGGCCTGGATGGAGCCATACTGGTTGTGGACAACAGCAAGGGAATAACCTCCACTGACCAGGAAATCCTGGGACGACTGGACCAGTTCAATATTCCCTACGTAATCTTCGCCAATAAACAGGACCTTAACTCCGATAACCTGGATACTGATTCGGATGCACCAGTAATCCCCACCACTGCCCAGGATGGAGACGGAGTTATGGAAGGAGTAGAAACCCTCCTGGAAATTCTCCACTAATTATTTGACACCCCTATAAACCTTCATTTTTCTCATATTTCATTTCTTTAAATTATTAGGGGAGATAAATGATTTTAGGGGACAAATATAGTTAAATTTACCACAACTAATATTATAAATCCTAAAAAGGAAGGGACGGTTTTGAACATGGATCTTGACCAGCGTATTGATTTGGTTATGGAAAGTTTAATGCAGAAATACGATCTGCGGGTATTTGAAGGTGGGGATCCCTACCGGGTTCTCATCAGGACCATACTCTCCCAGAGAACACGGGATGAAAACACTGACCGGGCCTCAGCCCAGCTTTTCTCCCAGTACCACACCATGACCGAGATCGCCAGTGCTGACCCCACCCGACTGGAACCACTGATACGCCCAGCTGGTTTCTACCGGGTTAAGGCCCAACGTATTGTGGAAGTTTCAAAGAAGCTTCTGGACGAATTTAAGGGCCAGGTACCGGATGATATTAAAAATCTGCTGAAACTACCCGGTGTGGGGCGCAAGACCGCCAACTGTGTCCTGGTTTACGGTTTCCAGAAGCCAGCCATACCCGTAGATGTCCATGTTCACCGTATAAGCAACCGCCTGGGCCTGGTTAAAACCAAAACCCCGGAAGAAACTGAGGTAGAACTGGAAAAAATAGTCCCCAAGGACTACTGGATTGAATTAAATGACCTCATGGTGCAGTTCGGACAGACCATCTGCCGCCCCCAATCCCCCCGGCACGAGGAATGTTCCCTACAGGATATCTGCGATTATTACCAGGCAATAAAGAATTCATATTAAAATTATATGACCAAAACCATGGAGAAATCATAAATGGCAAACCCTAAGAAAGGCGAAATTCAACTCAATGTCGAAATACCGAAAGTTGTCAAAAAACAGTTGTATATAGAAGCCATTGAGCAGGAAATCTCTGCTAAAGCATTAATAGTTAAATACCTTAAAAAAGGTTTAAAAGAAGATTATGCCAAACGCAAAGATAGAGATTTAGGTTTTTAGATTTTAAATACCCACCATAATACCCTACAATAAACTATTTTTAAGTGAATATAATTCATTATCATTAATAACCAGCATAGAATTAATAACCAGATAGTTATATGGTTTGAATCTACTTTTTGACATGATACTCCATTTTTAACCCCTCCACAGTACTAGTGATCAATTATTGACACCACATATACGAACTGAATATTGTTGCTCACTTATCTGACTATTTTTAGTGGTCCATAGTTTTTATTAATCTTACAACCAAAATTATTTATTGTCATTAAGTTAGTACATAATATAAAGTAATATTGTTGAATCATATTTGTGTTAAATTAGGTAAGGTAAATTGAGTTTGTAGTGTTAGGTTATGAGAGTAACCTAAGTTTGCAATGTTAAGGTTATGCAAGTAACCTAAGGTTGTAATGTTAAGCCCTGCAAGTAAATTGAATTGATAAATAAGGAGAGGAATCTATGGAAACTAAGTATTTAGTGGGAATTTTAGTTCTGATTGTGGCCATTGGTGGTGCCACCGCTTGTAATTATTTATTGCCCGTAAATGAACCAGTAACGTCGGATAAATCTCCAGCAAGCACCCCTACAGTGGGGAATGCTTCTGGAGGTAGTGAAGAACAGACTCAAGACACAACCAAAAAGACGGTTCAGGCCCAGAAAGTCACCTGCACCAAATGCGGAGGAGATGGAGTTCTCAGCTGCACCAGCTGCGGAGGTAGTGGTGTGTTAAAAGGATCCTGCCCCACCTGCGGCGGTGATGGTAATGTGTACATCGATGGTAATGGTAACACCAACCCCGACGTGGTACAAATGGTGAAGGTACTGGCCTGCCATACTGAGACCTGCCCGGCCTGCGGAGGAACTGGCGGAGAAAAGAAAACCTGTACCAAATGTGGAGGAGACGGGAAAATATCCTGCCCAGCCTGTGGTGGAGACGGATACACTTAAACCTCCATTTTCCCATTTTTTTCCTTTTTTAAAATTGACCGCATTTACCCAGTAATACCTCCAAAACCTATTTAACTGCCCACATACGCCTAAAAAATGTTTATTTAACTTGTAAAATCTTAATCTATTACAAGTAATACAGTTTAACTATTAATGATGTATGTAGGAGTCACCATTACATCCTGAACCCTAACAAATATTAAGGTCATATAAAATACCTAATGTTAATTACTTACGATTAGATTTATAATTGTAAGAAATATTACATGGGGGAATTTAATATTAGCATTGATTACCTTGATGTTTACTCAAAAACGAAGGATCAGATGAGATACATTGCTGGTTCGTCAGTAAGGGTGCAGATTTTAGTCTGCCTGGGCGAAGGTTCCAAAACCATGACTGAACTAAGATCAGAAACTGGACAGAGCAGTTCCACCCTTTCACACAACTTGAGTAACCTTGAAAAAAAGAAAATAACCACTAAAAACGAAGAAAAATATTGTTTAACTTCCTTTGGTGAAATAATAAGTATTAATCTTGTGGAAGACATTAAAACCAATGCAGCCATCAGTAAATTTAAGAGGCTGTGGATTAACCATGACTTGAGCAGTATTCCTCCGGAACTTTTAAGGAGAATTGGGGATCTGCATAACTCCACACTTATCGAAGCAGAGTCCGGGGAAATATTCAAACCCCAGGATACTTATGAAAAAATATTAACTGAATCAGAGTACATTAAAGGAATTTCACCCATTTTCCGTTTCAATTACATTGACATGTACCAGAAGGTGATTGAAAAAGGTACCAAGGTTGAATTAATATTAACCCAGGACATTGTTAACCAGACCATGGAGGGTATAAGCAGTGAGGAAATGGAATATCTGAAGAGTTTCATATCCCAGGACATGGTTAAATTTTGGGTTATTCCTGAAGTTAAAATTGCGTTTACCGTTACTGATAAATACTTATCATTAGGTTTATTCCTGGAACAGGGGGATTATGATAATAGCAAAGACCTGATAAGTGATGATTATGACGCAGTTACCTGGGGTAACCAGTTATTTAAATACCATAAGAACCAGGCTAAACCATTCACCCTATAGATCCATCATTAAAATATTAGTTATATTAACTTCCAGTTCAGTGTTTATAGCCCTCAGCGGTTGTTTAAAAACCTTTTTTTCCTTTTCTTTGTACGGAGTAACCCTGTCTTATCCACTTTTAATAGCTACTTTTCTGGTGATCTACTCGGTTTACGGGTTAAACAAGATAACTGACACCAAAGAAGACCAGTTAAATGCACCTGAGAGATCAAAAATCATCTCCAGTCACCTGAAGCTGTTCAAGTACACCACATTTTCCGCCCTTATCCTATCCCTGATCATTGGAATTCTCCACAGCTGGAAAGTGTTACTGGTGCTCATTTTCCCGTTGATAGCCGGTTTAATATACAGCATAAAGTTCCACCCACGGATACCGCGCTTGAAGGATATATGTGGCGTGAAGAGCTTCACTGTTGCTTTAAGCTGGACTGTAGGTAACACCTTCCTGCCAGTAATAGGCCACCGGGTGGATTTCATCCTTATGGGGCTGGCTTTTTACTTCTTTTTCATTAAAAGTTTCATTAACACCGTGCTTTTCGATCTCCTGGATCGCAAGGGGGACAAACAAAGCAAAACCATAACCATACCCGTGGTTATGGGCAAGTCACGTACCATTCAATTACTTCTAATTCTCAACACCACCCTGATCCTGGTTATTCAACTGGCCCTGGCCTTTAAACTCCTTCCAGTGTTCATCATACCCCTGATTTTTTGCACGATCTACGGTTACCTCTACATATTTTACTTTTCTCGCCAGGAAAACCGTCTGGAAATGGATATCCTGGTGGATGGTGAGTGGATACTGGTGGCATTCATCACCATACTGCTGGTGAAGTAAATGGAAAAATCTGGTTTTTTAAAAATTTAATTTGCACTATTTAAACCCAAAAAACCTGATATTAAAACTGGAAAACCTGGATAAATTAGAGAAACCAGGATAAATTAGAGAAACCAGGATAAATTGGAAAAACTAGGAAAAATTAGGATATCTAAAAATGAAAACCCCTTAAATATCATTCCTAATGATAATAATAAAAAAAAGAAGGGATGGAAAAATAATCCCTAATTTCACGCCTTTAGCCCGGCAACCTTACCGGCAAAGGCTTGCAGTACTTTTTTGGATAGTCCTTCCACGAATTTCAGGCTACCGGCACATTCGTGGCCTCCACCATCAATACCTGCTTCGGGTATTTCCACCAGGAGTTCCTGGATTATGGTGTTGAGGTTGAAACCGAATATCTCATTCACGGCATCGGTGGCCCGTATAACCCCAAAGTCTGGCCCGTAGGCCAGGGTGATGATGGGTGTTTCTTCCCCGTGCTTCTGGACCATGCTGTCGTGGACAAAGCCACAGGTCTTACCGGGAGCAGGGAAGGTGAATTTATGGGCGAACTTCTCCACATCCAGAACACTGAATATGATCCCGTTGGGGAACTTCTGGGTCTTGAGGTTGGG
Organism: Methanobacterium formicicum; assembly: GCF_029848115.1. NCBI lineage: Archaea > Methanobacteriati > Methanobacteriota > Methanobacteria > Methanobacteriales > Methanobacteriaceae > Methanobacterium > Methanobacterium formicicum. The sequence continues at coordinate 11,717 of NZ_JARVXG010000043.1, forward strand.
GAGGGCTGCGGCCAGCTGCCATTCCACACGTCTTTGTGACTCTTTGTAGAGTGCATCCACGAGTTTGGTGTGTTTTTCACGGTTACCCAGTCCCAGTATGGTGTCCATGATTCCCCGACCATTCATGAAGCGCAGGAAAAATGCTTCAAAGTCAATGGCCGTGGCGATCCTGTCCAGGTCTTCCAGATCGTAGCCTTTTTCCTTGGCCAGATCAATGTACCACTGTGCTTCTGGTGAGCGGGCGTGGTCACCCACTGCTGCTATACCCGGCAGGTGGAGAAGTCTATCCTTTACCTCGGGGTTGATCATCTGGGCCAGTTCCACAGCCAGAGCCCCGGCAGTGACCTGGCTGTCTCCTCCTTCCAGGTAGGGGTTCACGTGGACATCAACGTAGTCGTCCACGGCCACCCGACCATCGGTGACCTCTCCAGGGTAGTGGTGATCCACTACCACCACTTCAATATCGTAGATCTTAACCTTCAACAGGGCCAGGATGTCCTCTTCGGTGGAACCGTTGTCCATGAGGACCAGTAAAGGTAGTTTCTGTCCGTGACGTTCCAGGTCTTCCAGGGCAAAGCTCAAGTCCTTCACCACATCTTCAATCTCGTAGAAAGGTGCTTTACTGGGAGAACGGCGGAAATAATGCCATTCTGCATCGTTGGCCGGGTTGATCTCCTGCAAGAGTGGTATGACTGCCTTTTCCACGGCCACACCCGCACAGATACCATCAGCATCGGCGTGGTGACGTACCAGTATGCTGCGCCCGTCCATGATGGCTCGGCGGATGGCTTTAGCCGCAGCAACTAGGCGTGGTTGTAATTTCTGGATAATTGGTGCGTCCTGTATGAGCTCGGTGTTTTCTGGTTCTGCCCGCTTATCCAGGGCTTCGTCGATACGTTGCCTGGCTTCAGTAGCGTCTGATCCGTGGAGTCTTTCGATGCTCTCGGATTCTATCTGGATTTTACCTCCATGGAGGGATACTTCCCCCAGTACCTCCACCATATTGTCGATGTTGATGTTGGGGTAGACCCGTACCCCGGCTTCATCAAAGGCTGCCGCCCAGGTGATACCAGTCTCATCGGAGATGGTGAAGATGGTGGGTCCACTGGTCTGCTGGATCTGCACCACTTCTCCCACCAGGCACACATTCCTGCCCTTCATTTTAGGGGTGATGTCGGCTATTCTGGTACGGGGCATTTCCTTTTTGAGTTTCACCAGTTCGTAAGCTCCTTTTATGGCAGCGGGTGCCAGGTCCACTTCTCCCCGGTGGTGTTTGATCTCCATGATCTGGACAAATAACTCCTCACCCACACTGTAGGGTGGGCTCCTCATACGCAGAAGGCCGTAAAGTTTCTTGGAGAGACTTACAAAAACACCGTAGTCTTCTACCCGGGTGATCTTTCCCTTGTAGTGCTCCCCTAACTCCAGGTCCTGTAGTTCTGAGGCAGGGTGCAGTATGTACACCCGTGGTTTGTCCTGGCAGTCATCGCAGTAGTCTCCCTTTTCAATGGGTTTACCACATTTAGTGCACAGGTTGATTTCTCCTTTTCCCTGACATTCCGAGCATTCCTCGGTGACTTCTACTTCTCCTTTACCACTGCACACACTGCAGGGGACTTCCTGTTCCTGGTCCAGTTGGAAGCGTTCTCTCGCTCCCCCGGAAAGGCCTTTTAGGTGGCCTTTAATATCTACTTCGTCGGAGACTCCAGTTCCGTGGCAAGCTTCACATATCTTGTAGCTCACCACCCGGCGTCCCTTCCCTTTACATTCTGAGCATGTTTTTTTCATGATTGTATCCTCAAAAAAATAGTTATGGTAACTTGGTTTTCGTGAAAACTTAATTTATGATTTTATAAGAAATTTAGTTGGTTTAATTTGATTATAGTTTAATTAATTTTATTTTTAGTTGTAATTCATTTGTTTAAAGTTTAATTAATGTAGTTATAGTTTAATTTAGTTCATTTGAAGTTTAATGAATAATTATAGTCTTATTCAATTCAACATATGACTTTAAATTTGATTTATGAATTTATTCACTCCCAGATACGAATAAACTTAATTCAACAATCTATTTCAGTAAAAAGAAAAGATTTGTGAATCATTTAAATTTGGCGGGGTTCTGCTGTACTATCTCTTCCCTCTGTTTCTGGTACGACTGGGAAGCGTCCATGAACTGGTTGGCATTGTCCACATGGGTGTTGGCGGTTTTGGTGTCATTGCGGGCAAACAGGGGGATAGCAACCTTCAGCTGGTTGGTGGCGTTGATTTTGGCATCCAGCTCCTGGAGGGTGATCTGCAGGTAAGTAACGTAAACCTGGTCCTGGAGATTCTTAGCGTATATCAATGCCTCCTGGGTGGATGTTCTGGCATCACTGAACTGGGATGAGGCGTTGTCAGCCTGTGACTGGGCAGCTTCGTACTGGTACTTGTTGGTACTGGTGGCAGCCTGGTTGAAATAGTTGTCACCGGCGGATATATGGTCGTTGATGGTGTCGGTTAACTGATCTATCTGGGAGACTTGAGTGCCTAAACACCCGGATAGAGAAACAGTCACCAATACCAGGGCGAATATAATGATTACTTTACGCATAACACACCTGCACAGTTTGAATTTATTTCCAATCCACCAATTATTTCTAAAATCCTGTAAATTTAATGATAAATCTAATATGTGTGGAATTACTTGAAATATTTGCCTATTAAAAGTGGAGATATCCCCATTATCTAGTTTGAATATAGATTTCAATAGTATTTGATTCCTTAAATAGTTTTAAACTAAGTATCATAAACCAGCAGTTGAGACTTAAAAATTATGCAAAAAAATATTTTCTTTAATAATATACTTTTTTCTATGAAAAATGTGCTTCATAAGAAAAATTTTCAAAAAAAAGGAGATTAAATCAATAAAAAAAATGATGATGCCCCTTTAGATTTTCCCGAGATCAAGACTTCCATAACCCGTGAATATTGCAGTAGCTTCGTATCTGGGTTACTGTATCTGGATCAACTGGAAATTCTGCTTCTGGCTGGTCTCCGGGTTTTAGAAGCTGGACGAAAACCTGGTCACCCGTGGCTAGCTCCACCCACTCAATGTGGTGATTTTCCTCCATGGGATGGGCTACTTCTCCCACTTTAACCCTCACTCCCTGGGCTGTTTTTTCCATAAGTGGCCGGTGTTTCAGGGCCCCCTCATCATCCTGCCTTTCTTTCAAGAGTTCCATGGGCACTTCACAGCAAACCAGCTTACCCTGGCCGGCACACCGCACATCCACAATATTTCCACAAACATCACAGCGATAGATCTGTCCTTTTTCCGTCATTTGAACCCTCAATTATTTTTTTAATATATTAATGTAAATTTTCCAAAATGTAAATTGCTTTCTTTTAATGTAAATTAAGTGTCTGTTTGAAACCTATGAATTTTTTATCCTTTAGCTATGCCCTGCTTCTCTGTTTTAGGTGTAAAAATAATAAGTTGTAATCCTCCAAAAAAATAGGAAACAATACCCTCTCCAAAAAAAACGTGGAGATAGGGTATTTATGTTGGAAACCCTAGATTTTCCTTGTTTTAGTATTTTTCGCAGCGTATCATGAAGTATTCTGTGGGGTGGTCACAGGAGGGACATTTTTCTGGTGGTTGTTTTGCAGTGACTGAATATCCGCATTTAATACAGGTCCAGGTGACTTCTTCATCTTTTTTAAAGAAGGTTCCGGCTTCAATTTCTTTCAAGACCTGAATGTACCTTTCTTCGTGGTGGATCTCTGCGCGGCCTATGGAATTCAAACGCTGGGCAACGTCATCCAGTCCTTCTTCCTTAGCTACTTTAGCAAATTCGGGGTACATTTCACTGTTTTCGTAGTGTTCACCAGCAATGGCTGCCTTTAAGTTTTCCACGGTATCTCCCAGGGTGAGGGGGGCTTCCGCTTCCACTACAATGGCATCATCATCCAGTGATGCGTCTTTTTTCAGGTTCTGGATCATCCTGAATAACCATTTTGCGTGTTCACGTTCGTTATCCGCAGTTTCCAGGAATATTTTCTCGAGTTCAGGGTACCCATCCTTTTTAGCCTGTTTAGCATAGAAAGTGTACCTGTTTCTAGCCTGACTTTCACCAATAAATGCTTTTGTAAGGTTTTCTAAGGTTTTTTGCATTATTGACACCTCATATTTTATTTAGGCCCCCAACTTTATAAAAGTTTTTATCATTAATGAAATTCAATAATACCCTCATTACAGTTCCTGATCCGGGAAAGAAGTGCGTTATCATTGATTATGCGTTATAAGAGTGTGGAAAGGTTATTTAATATTCCTTCTCACTTTTAACCAACCTATTTATTACCTATTAATCATATAATAAAAAAGTAGATGCTTTTAATGAGTACAACCCCCATGAGTGGTTAAATTTGTGCTACAGGGTTTTAGAGGGGTTTGTTCCCTGGAACATACTAAAACTGAACTCTTTAAAGATCAGTCATTGTTGATTTAAATTCCAAACTAAGGGAATGTTTCCCATGGATCAGGATACAAGGGACGATTTTGAACCCTTTAAACTAGAACACCTACCTCGAGAAGAGGATGAAAAACAGCTTTCCATCTATTTAAATCGATTACAGCAATTTAAATCTTATTCTAAAATTTTAGCCATAATGGTAATTATTCTGGGAGCTATGGGGGCCCTGGGATGGTTTTTCAATGTACCCCTACTCCGGGGAGAATACGAAGGAATCATTGGAATAAAGCTCAACACGGCACTCCTATTCATACTGGCTGGTTCCTGTGTTTATCTTTTGAACCTTAAATTAAAAGGAAAACAGGTACTGATTCCACGAATATTAGGAATTATCATAGTAGTTTGGGGAACTTTAACCATCCTCGAATATATCACCGGGACGAACCTGGGCATGAACTACCTGTTCAGCAGTATACTGCCAAATAACAGTATTTTAACAAAAAGCAGGCTGGCCAGCACTTTGAACTTTATCCTGCTAGGTGTTGCCCTTCTCATGGCCAGTTATAAATTTAAAATCCGTTACGTGCAGACTATCGCATTTTTTTGTGGATTTATAGCTCTTTTTGGATTGTCTTCCTATCTATACGGTAGCAGCTCTGATTATTTCCTGGACATCCTGGCCCAGATGGCTTTTATGACTTCCTTAATACACATACTGCTTTCGGTGAGTATACTGTGCCTCTGCCCGGACCATTCCTATATGGGGAGGATTACTGCCCAGAATTCCGGTGGATACATGGCACGACGCCTACTACCTGCTGCCCTGATGGCTGTTTTCCTGATGGACCTGTTAATCGTCAGTGGAGAAAGGTTAAACATATACAGTACTTACTTTGGGAATATCTTAGGCGTTATATTGGCCCTGGCATTTTTAACCACGGTAATTATCTGGAACTCTAACATACTCAATAAAATGGACCGTCAAAGACAAGAGTCCAATATTCGGCGTCTTAATCTTAAAAAATTCTACGAAAACTTGGTGGAGGGTATTAACGAGGGAATATGGGTTACGGATAAACACGACCGTCTGTACTTCATGAACCGGGGAATGGAAGAAATAAGTGGTGTTACCAGCCAACAGATGGAAGGCCTGCACATACTGGAGGATCTGCCTGATAATACCACTGATGGACTCAAGGAGTACTACCGGAAAGCAAAAGAAACCCTGAAACCAGTGCACTATGACTCCATTAAAGCCACCAGCCCCAGTGGCCGGCAATCATACCAGAGTGGCTGGATCATACCCCAGCTTAAAGAGGGAAAGTTTAACGGAGCTATATGCACAGTTATCGATGAAACACTGCGTAAAGAAGCAGAAAATGCTCTTAAAAAGTCTGAAACATTTTACAGAACCATATTTGAGAATACCGGTACAGCCACCATCATCATAGACCAGAACACCACCATAATCATGGCCAACAAACGCTGCGAATCCATGAGTGGGTACAGTGTGGATGAAATTGAACACCAATTAAGCTGGACTAATTTCGTTCACCCTGATGACCGGGAAAAGATGAAAACCTATCAACAGATGCGCCGGGTGCCCGGGAAAGAAGCTCCCTCCGAATATGAGTTTCGTCTGCTGAACAAGGAAGGTGAAGAAAGAGAGGTACTGCTTTTCACTTCACTGATTCCTGGTACCACCGACAGTGTGGTTTCCATGCTGGACATAACCGAACGTAAGAAGGCGGAAAATGTTATTAAAAAATCTTTAAAAGATAAAGAACTTCTTTTAAGGGAGATTCACCACCGGGTGAAGAACAACATGCAGATCATTAGCAGCCTCCTGAATCTCCAGCGTAGCTACGTGGATGATGAGGAGGCTGATAACATACTCCAGGAGAGCCAGGGACGGGTGAAGAGCATGGCTCTGGTTCACGAAAAACTTTACCAGACTGCTGATCTGGCCAAAATAAACGTGGGAGACTACATAGAAAGCCTAACCATGAACCTGTTCCATAGTTACCGTACCAAGCCGGGTATAAGGCTCAACCTGGATGTGGGAGATATTTACTTTAACATTGACACCGCCATTCCCCTGGGATTGATTATCAATGAACTGGTATCCAACTGTTTGAAGTACGCATTTAAAGACCAGAATGAGGGTGAAGTAGTTATATCCGTCCGTAAAGTGGATATGGATGAATTGGATGAAGTAAATGAAGTGAATGGAATAGGTGGTGGGAATTATTACCTCCTGGAAGTTCGGGATGACGGAGTGGGGTTACCGGAAGATCTCGATATAGAACATACCAACACCCTGGGTCTGCAGCTGGTTAAAACACTGGTATTGCAACTGGATGGTACCATTAAAATAATCAGAAACAATGGAACCTGTTTCCACATCATATTCCAGGAGCAGAAGTATATAAAGAGAATCTAATCCAATTAAAATAAAATTTCATTAAGTATTTCATCCTTTAATTAAATGATTCAAATCATGATTAAATTCAATAATTATGGGACAATAAACACGATTTTTTTGAATTAAATACTAAATAGAATATTTTGGTGTATTGATATAACAAAAATGTTCTGACCATTATTTTCTTATATTGAATCTATATATAAAAATGAAAAGGTATTTCTATAATTAACGAACTTATTTTTATAATTAAATGAAAACATTCCTTTAATGTAAAAATTGAATGAAAACATTCCATTAATGGAAATGAAATCCTTTTGTCAATAGAAAGTACAATGTTAAAGTGCAGGAATATAATTTTCTCCAAGGGGAAGGTAAGTGAAACTGAACACACCACTCAAAAGGATGGTAACCGGGCTTATCCTGGTGGCTGCCCTGGCAATATTATGCAGTAACTACGCCACAGAATACGAGTACCATCAGAAATACCCATCTTACGGAGCCCTAATCTCAGATTACCCTGAAGGAGAAGTGGTAAATGTCGGTGGAACAGTTACCCACATCGGTTCCAGCCAGTTCCAGATCCTGGAGAACTACCACGGTCAAAACATTAACCTGAGCATTAACAGCTCCACCCCGGTGAACCTGGAGGACCAAGTGTCAGTGGTGGGGGTCTTGGGACCTAACAATACCATCATCCAGGTGGAACGGGTGGAAGTCAATGAATACTGGAAGTACCTTTTCCTGTTGCTCCGTTCCTTCCTGGCGGTGATCCTTCTGATTTTCATATTTTACCGTTACTGGTCCTTTGACTGGAAAAATTTCGAGTTCAGGAGGCGCTAAGTGTGCCAGACTGGGTAGTTCACCTGGCAGTGGCCTGGAGCGTGTGCCGCATACTAAGCTTCCGATACCCTCAGTTTAACCCGGCCAACACCGTTCTGGTCATGGTGGGATCCATCTTCCCTGACGCCATTAAGATATCCATACTAACTGAACTAGTGGGATACGATATGTGGGATTATATCTACGTGTTCCACCTCCCGGTAGGTACATTTTTACTGGCAGGAATCGCTGCCCTCCTCTTCCGGGAGAAAAAAAGCGCCTTCCTGTTTTTATCCATGGGAATAGTAACCCACTACCTCCTGGACCTGATCCTGATACAGGTGGGATATGGTATGGCCCTCTTCTATCCATTAAGCTGGACTGGATTCACCCTGAACCTGGTCCCCAACGATGATTACTACATAACCATCATGGCCCTGTTTATAGCCCTGATAGTTTACCTGGTGTCAAGACAGGTGGAAAAAAGAAAGTTTAACCACTGAAAATGCGCTGCAAAAACTAAATAAAATTGGAAAAACCCTTAAAAAACAAATATAACCTATTTTTCATCACCTTTCAAAGGGGATCCATAATCCTCTTCAGCAAAGGTCAAAGTGAAGGTAGTACCCTGGTTGGTGTCCAGTTCCATCTCACCATCCACCTGGTCAGTAAGGGTATCCACCAGGCGCATGCCCAGGGAATCGGTTTTTCGAAAGTCCAAGCCTTCAGGGAATCCCACCCCAGTATCCGCCACCTGGAATACGTAGTGGTCATTGGCTTTATGGAATTTAACTGATATCTCACCATCTTCACCGTGGGGAAAGGCATGTTTGAGGCTGTTAGATACCAGTTCATTGACGATTAGGCCCAGGGGGACAGCGGTGTTGATATCCAGGGGCACGTTACCCACATCCATTTTCAGTTTGATGTTGTCCCGGATAACGTAGGTCCGGAAGAGTTCCTGGGTGAGGCTGGTGATGTACTCCCCGAAGTTTATGCACTTGAGATCCGTGGAACGGTACAGCATGGAATGAATTAAGGCCATGGACCGGGCCCGGTTCTGACTCTCTTTGAAAACCTTCCGGGCGGCCTTATCCTCAATGTACTTGGATTGCAGGTTGAGGAGACTGCTGATAACCATGAGATTGTTTTTAACCCGGTGATGTATTTCCTTAAGCAAAAGTTCCTTCTCATCCAGAGACTTGCGGAGCTGTTCCTCCGCCTGTTTACGACGGGTTATATCCCTTAAAATGGAGAGTACCATTTTCTCTCCACGGAGGTTGAATATATGGGCACTCACCTCCACTGGTATCTGGCGACCATCACTGGTGAGGTTGACCGCCTCAAAGGTGGCACTCCCCTCCTGGAGAAGGTCCCACAGAGTTGGTTCTTCCCTAGATTCAACTTCAATGTCTCTGGGAGTCATCTTCAGAAGCTCGTCCCTGGTGTACCCCAGGCTGTGGCAGGCCACGTCGTTGACTTCCAGAAATTGGCCACCGGTACCATCACTGGTAAGGGGGTAAAGGAAGATGGAGTCATTGGCATTGTTAAACAGTTCCCTGAACTTTTCCTCACTTTCCTGTAGCTTCAGTTCCATTTTTTTACTGGTGGTAATATCCCGAGAAATGGTGGAGGCCCCTACCACCCTACCCCGGGCATCCTTGATGGGGGAAACACTGAGGGAAATATTAACCAGGGACCCGTCTTTCCTGCGGCGTAGTGTCTCGTAATGGGTGATCCTTTCCCCATTTTTGATCCAGGCTAAAATCAGAGATATTTCATCACTGTTGTAGGGCGGTATCATCATAAAAACACTGCTACCCAGTGCCTCATCACCAGAAAATCCGTATAACTTCTCGGCAGCTGGGTTCCAGCTTAAAACCGTACCCTCCAGATCCAGACCTACAATGGCATCCTCAGTGTGCTCTACTATTGATTTAAGATAGTTTAATTCCTCATGGGTTTGGGATAACCTTTTTTCTGTTTCTTGAAGCCGGCTCTGGATTTCCTCACGGCTTAAATCTGGATGTTTCATGTTAATAACTCGTAATAATCGACTAATAAAGGGATTTTTTCTATAGGGTTTTATCTTTAACCTTTTATTTGATTATTTCGGCCACAATATTAACTTTTTATACCTCAAAACTTACCGGTTTATAACCCACCACTCCTACCGGAGGGGTTTAAGTGAAATATTTATGATAATTAAGGGAAATATTATATGAGAATTGAAACTGAATAAGATAACCCTAAAGTTCATAAAAAAAATTCAATTACACAGGATTTGATAACCATGAAAGGAATCATTCTTGCCGGAGGATCTGGAACCCGGCTTTATCCCATTACTAAAGCAGTTTCTAAACAGTTACTACCTATTTACGATAAACCCATGATATATTATCCCCTTTCCGTGCTCATGCTGGCCGGTATAAGGGAAATACTCATCATCTCCACCCCCCGGGACTTGCCACAGTACCGGGACCTTCTGGGTGATGGCCGTCAGCTGGGAGTTTCCTTCTCTTACGCTGTCCAGGAAGAACCCCGTGGACTGGCCGAAGCCTTTATCGTTGGTGAAGAGTTCATTGGTCAGGATAACGTGGCCCTGGTCCTGGGAGATAACATTTTCCACGGCCACCGTTTCAGTGAGATACTGCAGAGGGCAGCCTCCCTGGAGGAAGGGGCCATCATATTCGGCTACTACGTCCGGGACCCAGCAGCTTTCGGTGTTGTGGAATTCGATGAAGAAGGTAATGTACTGTCCCTGGAAGAAAAACCAGAACAACCCAAATCCAACTACGCCATACCCGGGCTTTACTTCTACGATAACAGTGTGGTGGAGATTGCCAAGGGAGTGGAACCCTCTGACCGAGGAGAGCTGGAGATAACCTCGGTTAACGAAGAATACCTTAAAAGGAAACAGTTGAAGGTGGAACTTTTAGGAAGGGGGATGGCTTGGCTGGACACCGGAACCCATAACGGACTCCTGGAAGCCAGTAACTATATCGAAGCCATTCAAAAAAGACAGGGATTCTTCGTGGCCTGTTTGGAAGAGATAGCCTATAACAATGGATGGATTGATGCTGCCACTGTCCTCGAACTGGCCGAAACCCTTAAAAAAACTGATTACGGTAAGTACCTGGTTGAACTCATTACCGGTGAACTGTAGATATGATTTTGTGGATGAAATTTACTTTTTTATAATTTCATCTATTTCTTTGATTATTTCTTTCACACTTGCGAGACCATTTTCAATTTCTTCCTGAGAAATTTCTCTTTTCTGATGCCCCAATTTCACATACCATAAAAGTCTATATTTCTTATTTCCCAGAGCAAATCCATTTGTTTCTCGTGACCCTGGAGTATTTCCTTAGCCCTGTTCTTTCTTGATCTGTGACTGGAATAATCTTTTCCATTAATTTTGTTAGTTAAAGCCATGAGGGCTGATTCAAAAGCAGCATACCCCAGGCCAGCCACACCAGCCAGATCTCCTTGTTCGTATAAATCTTCAGCTGATTTTAATAAATTTTTAGCCCTTTCCATATCTAAGTCAACCATATCTTATCTCCTTGACGCGATATACTCATCTCTAATTCTTTAATGGTTTCATTGAGATTTTCGAGTTCAATTTCGCCTTTAGGAACTGTTCGGCCCTCCCTAATAACCGAGTGGACTTCCCCAATAGTGACTTTTGCCATGTTTTCATAGTACTCCCTGGCAGGGCCTTCCAGTGATTCCGCTTTATTTAAAAATTCTTTGGCCTTTTCCAGGCGATATATAATGTATGGTTTGGGGAAAGTATCCAGTTGAGCTATGATTTCCCATACATCCCCTTTGTATACAATCCCATTAATGAGTGATTCCAAAACCACAAAATCGACTGGACTCTGGATATCCTGCCAGTTATACTGGTGTATCTCAAAACGGTAGGGTAGGAAATCATACTTCTTAACATCTAATGGTTTTTCACTAACTACAACCACATCTATATCACTTTTTTTCGTGGCCAGACCCGTAGCCACACTACCAAATAGTATGAATAAATCCACCTCATCTCCAATTTTGTTGTAAAGTAGATCAATTCTGTTCTTAAAATCAGGTCTTACATTCTGTCTTTTCTCTTCCATGAAAAGTTTCCAGAATATTTTAACCAGATTAAGGCCCGAATTTATCCGGTAAACCTTTTTACGTTGTGTCTTCTGTTGATTTATTATGTGGTGCGCTAGTAAAACCTTCAATATTCGGGAAACATTTGATTTGGAGATGCTAAGTTCATTTGATAATTCAGTGAGTCCCCATGTCAAGTAGGGTTTCTGGATCATGAACCGCAATATTTTAAGGGTATTCCTGGCAGCCAGATCCTCCAAATTAAATTGTTCTAAATTTAGTACCATATGTTCTAATATTGGTACTATGATATATTAAATTATCAGATATTCAGTATTAATAATTTAGATTTGTATCATATATAGCAATTTGTGTACACTGTGGAGTTAAAAAAATGGCACTAACAATGAACTTTTATGATTTAAAAAAATAGGGTTTTAAAAAAAATGGGGTTAAGGGGATTACCCCCTTATTTTCGTCTTGCCGTGTAGAAACCGGTAATCACCATCAGCAGGGCCAGTAACATTCCAGCCAATGGTACTCCCGTACTTTTCATTCCCACAGTATTAGCCAGAACAGCAGCGGTAGCTATGTTCTGGGCATTTACTGTTAGAGACTGTGTTTCCTGATTGAGTGTGGGGTCGTAGGTAGTGGTGGAAAGTAGGGGATTAATGAGGTAGAAACCAGCCCTTAAGTATCTCATTTGCAGTAGCAGGGTTGGGTCGCCCATGGGTACGGTTCCCAGGGTCCAGGTAATGGTTCGGGTGACCGGGTCATAAGTCCAGGTGTTTCCCACATCATCACTGGCTCCAGCAAATTCCAGACCTTCGGGTATGGTATAGGTCATCACCACATTTTCTGCGGGGTCTGGTCCGTTGTTCCCTACCTTCAAGGAGTAGGTTACTGTGTCGCCAGGCACTGGATTGGTTTTACTGGGTGTTACTTTAAGGTATAGGCTGGATTTAGGGATGATGGTCACATCTGTGCTCACTTCCTGAGCATCTGTGGTTCCATTAACCTTGGCTATACCTGGAGTTTCATCCGCAGTTAAAGTAGCGGTGGCTATCCCATCTAAGGTTAACCGGTTGATGGTCTTACTACCAAGGTTTCCCAGGTCTGTCTCGAATAACACGGGGGTTAAGTCCGGTATATGTCCTACTGCAGGATTGAATGGAGTTACTGTGGTTCCATCGCTGCGGTTATTGAAACTAACCGTGACCAGACTGGTTTCACGATTCCCAATGGTACTGGGAGTGGCATTAATGGTCATGTACAACCAATGGGTGGGGAAAGGAATATATCGTAATAGTTGAGAGAATTGTGGAGCATTAGCTCCCCACCAGTTGTCTTCCACATTGTTATTAACTGGAGACGCCGAATCGTCGTAAATACTGTAAAAACCTGTGTTACCATATATGCGGCAGAAATTCACCACTAAACTGTTACCAGTACGTTTAAGTATGGCACTTCCTAGAGTTCCGGTGTTCTGCAGAATATTAGAATCAGTGATGATTAAATACCCCCCATTGTAGACTCCTCCACCACCATACCCATTGGCAGTGTTTTGCTGAATAGTACTATGGTTAATAAACGAGGGATCAGTACCATAATTGGAGATACCTCCTCCGGAACTGGATGCCGTGTTCTGCTGAATAAGACTATTATATACAGTGAGATTACCAAACATGTTGTAGATCCCACCACCAGATATAGTAGCGGTGTTTAGCTGGATAATACAGTTGTTCACCGTGAGGTTCCCAAAGTAATTGTAGATCCCACCACCATATTGTACATTATTTCCGTCTTGTATGGTAAAGCTGGTCAGGGTTACTGTAGCCTGGTTTATGGTGACTGGACGTCCAGTATTGGTTCCACTGATGATGGTACCACTCTGGCTCTGTCCAATGAGGTTGAGGTTCTTGTTTATAACCACCTGTTCATTGTAGGTTCCATCCGCCACATAGACTGTCCCCTCTGGATCCACTGTATCGGTACCATTCTGAATAGTAGCTTTAGCCGTGGTGGGTGTCAGACCATCATTTCCATCAGAACCTGTGGCATTGTCTACATAAATAGTATCCGCGGCAGTGGAAGCAGAAATAGTGGCAACCAACAACAGTAGGAATCCTAATAGGAGGATAATCCGGTTTGTTTTTCCGTTGGTCAATTTTTTTCACCTCCTTTCACAATGATTTAAGACCAGGAGATACAGGGAAACTATGGATAATGATACTCCCCATTGATCTCCATGATTGTTCACATTAATTATGTTAGTGTTTACTTAATAACTTATAACTCTGTGGCCATACACCCACAAGTCATCATTAAAAAGTACCCCAGATTGTATTAACTAAAAAAATACCCATGGCATAGCATTACTACAAAAAAAGAAGCATTAAAGGAATAGGATAAAAAATTACATTAAATTCCCATATTATCCTGGATTAATTTCATTTCCTCCTGATTCTCCAGGTGGAAGGCATGCCACACCAGGTTGTAACCAATCCAGATAATGCGCCCCTTACCTATCTTTTGCTCCCCGATGAGGATGTTACCGTCGGCAGTGACCAGTGGCTGGATCTGGGACTGGTTGGTGGGTTCATAATGAGCCCCGTACCATGTTTCTCCATCGGACAGGAAGGGAGAGAAATTTACGGTGTTTGGTTCTATTTTAGGATTGGCCTCCAGACTTTTCCTGGTGATTATGGTGTTCATGAATTCTGCATTGTCCAAGTTGTAGAAGGAACCTTCCAGGTTACCTGAAGCATCAATCACCAATGTACCCCCTGATTCCACATATCGAGTTAATAATTCTTCTGCTTTTTCCTGATCATTCCATTTGAAGTTATAAAGAAGGAGGTAGGGATATTTTTGAAGCTCTTCCAGGGAGTGTGAGTCTATTTCTGTAGGTTTTCCCCGGACTACCTGGCCCAGGTTCTCGTATATAACATATGCCTTGAATCCCAGAACCTCGTCAATGTAATTCTGCCAGTTCTGTCCAATATATAGCATCTGGGTTTTGTTTTCAATCTTAGAGGGGTCTTTCTGGTAGATGAACACGTCTCCGAACTGTGCCACCTGAGGGTAGGCCTCTAAATTCAGTGATTGTGTAGATATGTAGTAATCGATGTTATTCTTCTCCAGTTCATGGGATATCAGCTCGGTGGTGTTCCAGGTGGGCTGTTTATCCATGTAGGTCCTTAAATTCCACACCATTCCGGGCCACTGGTTGGACCGGATTTTCTTGGTACTGTACTGGGGATCATACTCTTTCAACCAGTTGGCAGCCAGTGCCAGATTATCGGCAGTGTACTTGTTCCTTAAAAGGTCCGTAGAATTCACAATAAAGGGAGTATCATCCGGCTGGTTAATGGCCGATAGGTACTCATAGTTATCATTCAGTGAGTGATCCAAACCCGTCAGATAGGCGGTGGTAGAGAGCAGGGCCACCATTAGAAGTAAAAGGGGTAAGATATAGCGGGTGAGGTTCAGCTGGCGGTAGTTGATTTTCAGCTTCCCAGCTATCTGGTTCAAGCCCAGGATCAGGAAGTACACCAGGGCTGGGGCCATGGTGATGAAGTAACGGTCCACTTTCTGTGCGTACTGGGCATGAACTATGAACTGGGCCATGAACCAGGCCACAAAGAGCAGGTCCAGGTCCAGTTTCTCCTTACCCCTCATAAGATCGTAGACCATATAACAGATCAGGACCACCAGGCCAATACTGGCCATGCTGCTGATTTTACTGAAGGTAAAGATGAACCCTAAAAGTAAGACCGCCAGGATGAGGATTTTTAACTTGGCAAAGGGAGAGTTCAGATGGAATTTATGGCTTTTAACCAAGTTATAAAGGTAGATCACCACCCCAATAACTATTATCAGCAGGAATAAATAGTAAATCTGGTTGTGGAATTGTCCCTGGATCGATACGAAGAGATCCATGGTTTTTAAATAGTATAAAGGGTCTGCCGAGTAGGCAGCC
>NZ_JARVXG010000043.1:37500-45213 GCF_029848115.1 Methanobacterium formicicum
CATAATAGTAACAAATCAATATTGTAATTCACTGACAATTTACTGACATATTTATAAATGAACATTTTTCAATTAGTAGCGGTGGAGTGATTAATATGGGCAACAAAAAAAATAAGGTTGGAATATCTTTAATAATTATTTTGACAATCTTTTTAACATGTGGCATAGTTTCAGCTGCAGAAAACGTTGATGGGGTCACGAATAACAATTCAACTATTGTAAATAACAATTCAACTACTTTAACTTCGGAGACATCCCTCTCAAATTACACCAATAACTCAAATACTCCTGATCAATCTTCAAATTCTTCTTTTTCCCCTACTTCTTCTAATATAATCAGTGGGAATGTGACTACTTGTACCAATGGAAGCCCATTCCCGGGAGTCACCCTCACTTTAACTTCAAATAATGGTTCAACCCTTGCCCAAACCACTACAGACTCCACTGGACATTACGAACTCAACTTCACAAGTAGTGAAGGAACTTTCTATGTCACTGCCAGTTATCCTGGACACATGACCCTCCGAAAACTGATAACAACGGAACTCAGCTCCAACCCATCTGATCTGAATTTATATGGATGGGCAAACTTCCAGCTGGGCCCTGAACCCGCTTTATCCATTGATGCCCCTGGAGAACAATTTTTAAATGAAAGTTTCAACTTCACACTCACTTTCAACAACAATGGTAACGAAACTGGATTTGGCCCCACAGTCCAGTTGATCTTACCCCCGGAGATAGAATTCAACAGTGCCAACTTCCTCGGGGCACCGGTGAGCGTTACATTTGTAGGAACATTCCCCCTGAGTGGTACATTAATCGATCCACTATCTGGATTAACTGTGACTGGAAATCCGGGATACAGTCTTTACATACTTGAGTATCCTCTAGGTAGTTTCACCACGGGTCAACCAAGTGCAGTTCTGGAAATCAATGCATTACTACGGGGTAACTCCACTCTGGGATTACCTCTTAATATCACCGCCTATCCCGTGTTTCGGTTCGGTGCCAATGAAACAGGCACAACACCAATTCGAGGGAATGAAACTACAACTCAAGTAACTCCCACGGTAATTAAGATCATTAAGAACACAGTTGCTCCTCATGAAGATGAAACTGCCACTGGTTCCAACTATCCATGGGATTACACTCTCACAGTTGATGTGGCCAATGGCCAGACAGTCACTGATGTTAATGTTAAAGACTTACTTCCTGGAAACTTGCAGTTCGTGCAAGTGATTGATGTTGATGGTGGTAGTCCGGTACAGGAACCTTCTACCACAACACCTGGTGGTTTATTATGGATACACTTTAATAGTATTACTGGAGTATTGGGTTCTGATAGAACTATCATCTATCAAGTTTATGCTCCAAAATTTGATAACAACTCCCAGTACGTGCTGGATCCAAATACAGGGGCATGGGTTAATGCCACCAACAATGCCAGTGTCACTGGGAATTACACCAATATTGATGTTTCATCTGCTGATAATTACACTCTTACCCTGAAACCACTGGCCATACAGAAAAGTGTGGATGATGAGAGCACGGATCCAATCCGACCCAAACCCACTGACATCCTGAGGTATACACTCAACTTCCAGGTTTCTGATTATTTCTCCATAAACAACCTGGTACTTTATGATATATTGGGGGATGGTCAGAGTTTCCTGAACTCATTAACTTACAACCCCCGACTCAACTTACACATTCCAGGTATTGATATCAGTAATCTTTTTGTCAATTTAACCAACCCTAACCAGTTCTATTATTATCATAACTCCACCACTGGAATTACTTACCTGGTATTCAACATTACTCAGTTACTAATTGATAATGGATACAGTGGTATTGTTGAAGGAGGAAATTATACCGGAACAAATTACGAGGCAACCACTGGAAACCTGACTTTCTGGGCCCGTATCAATGAATATTATGAAGGAGTAAAACCCCCAACCCTACATCCAATAGTTTCCAATGATCCCATAAATAATGCAGTAATTGCTGATGCTGTTTTAACCCATAATAACAGTCAAGTGGAGGATAGCAGTGGAAGTCAGGTTATAATAGTAGCTCCCACACCATCAAAAGAAATAATCAAAATAAATGGAAATGATCCTACTGCTCCATATGTGGTAAAACCAGGAGACACTGTTACTTTCTCATTACTGATAGATGTTCCAACCAGTAACCTGCACGACTTTAATCTAATTGATTATTTACCCATACCTTTACTGAGAGCTACCCAGTTTATCACTGGCCAGGCACAGGACACCAGCCAGACCATACCTGCTGCTGGGCAGTGGAGAATAGGTGAAGATGATACATTAACCAGTTTAACCGGTGTGGTACCCACACTGATTGTGGATGCCACCCAGAATACTATAACCTTCAAATATGGTAATGTTTACAATGCCACCCAGCCCAATGCCACAGTCCATATACTGTTCACCATCACTGCCACCGGCGATCCCATGGCCGATGGCCTCTGGCTCACCAACCTCCTGAACATCAACTATGAAAACAGTCCAGGGGAAACATTCTCAGATAATCGTATAGTGTCCTTGAAAACTGGAGAACCAGAACTTAGTATAAACAAGACTGCAACACCCACTACAGGATTACAGGCAGGTGATGTGGTCACCTACACCATAACCATTAATAATACAGGTAATGCTCCTGCTTACAATGTTATAGTCACTGATGATCTTCTCACATCCAATGCAGGATACATAGCATCAATCAGTGGTATCACTGCCAGTTACTTGAATGGTGCGACTATCACGGGTTTAAACCTTATGGACCTTTTCACCAGCACGGGTTTAAATTTCACTTCATTATACCCTATCTACAAAGTAAACGGAACCAACAGCACCATAATAATAACCTACAATACCACCCTTAACAGCACAGTTTACCCTAGACAGATCATCAACAACACAGTCAACATCACCAAATTTACATCGTTAACCCCACCTGAAAGTCCCAATTATGTGGGAAATCCTGGAGTTGATCAATCCAATTTCTCAGACAGTGCATCAGTACAGGTTCGAGATGTAATTTTAGATAAGAATTACATAAAATCTCTTGATAATATAAGTTCTGGATCTAATTTAACCATAGGAGAAACAGGATTATTCCAAATTGCAGTTACTCTGCCTGCGGGGCAGATAAAAGATATTAATATAAATGATATTTTACCTGCGGGACTTAGTTATGTCTCTTATGTGCTGGATCTGAGTAACTTCAGTGGAATACTGGCACCATTAACCTTTAACCAGATAAACAACAACCTTCAATTCCTGTTCACTGGACTCACCAACACCACCAGCTACAGCACATTTTATATCAACCTTACCGTACGCATGGATAATAACTCCACATCCAACCCACCTCACACCACATCTAGAACCAGAACCAACAGAGTCACCATGGACTGGAATAACACTGGTCACTCACCCCTAACTGACAGTGCAATTGTTCGCCTGGTTGAACCACAACTAACTGTAAACAAATCATTCAATCCCAACACGGTGCAGGGAGGTCAGACCACCACTGTAACAATACAGGTAAGTAACAACAACTCAAATTCAAGATCAACAGCTTATAATGTTATCATAACTGATTCACTGGATGGAGCAAGTCAAATATTCGATTTAAGTAGTGTAGTTGAAGTTTTCACACCAATTGGATTTACATTTAGTTACAATCCCCTAACTCATATTTTAACTTACACTGGAGGAAACATAACTCAGGGTCAGTCATTAAACTTCACCTTCAACATAACTGCCCTGGAAACACCTTACATTGGACCTAGCTACAACAACACAGCCAATGCCACTTACTGGTCCCTGCCATGGGTGGGTGGTGTTCCTGATCCAGACAGCCGAAACTACACCAACTCTGGATGGGCAGTGGTCAGAACTGGTGATCCCAATATAACCAAAACTGTGGAAGACTCCACCATACACGGAAACAGCGGAAACCTCACTATAGGAGAAATAGTAACCTATAAAATAAAGGTCACACTACCTCAAGGTCTTAAAACCAACCTCACCATAACCGATACATTACCAGCAGGTTTTAGCTACAACCTCGATGAGTACCTACTGAATACCACAGGCTTTAGTGGTACTTTAGGAACATTATCTGTTTTTGTTAATGGTCAGAATGTAACATTCACTTTTAGCGGACTCACCAACAGCACAACCACCAACAACACATTCTACATACTCCTGAATGCCACAGTACTCAACAGTACCACCAACACCAATGGAACCATAAAAACCAACAATGCATCCCTTAACTGGACAGAAAACACCAAACCTCCATTCACAACATCAGTGAACACTACCATTGTAGAACCTAAATTGACAGTTACTAAAAATGTAACACCCACTACAGTGGACGGAGGAGACCTGGTAACTGTTAACTTAACAGTCACCAATAACGGTACTTCACCAGCTTATCAAATAGAATTACGTGATGTTTTAGATCCAGTACTCTTCAACTCATCCACTGTCACGCAAGTATCAATACCTTCTGGCTTCAGTTTCACAGTATCCGGAAACACTGTACTAATCAAATCCATTCTTGACACCAATATTACTGCCGGAAATGCTTTAAACTTTATCTTCACGGTTCTGGTAAATGCCAACGTTCCAACTGGGTCAATTTTCCAGAATCAGGCCAATATTTCCTTTTCATCAATGCCAGCAGGATATGATAATGCCCGTAATTACACCAACAAATCCAATGTGGTTAATATCAACACCGTTACACCGGGAATTAGTAAAACTGTAATCAACACTTCTGAACCTGATTCTACCACACCAAATGTGATGGTGGGAGAAGTGGTTACATATCAGTTTGTGTTCACAGTCCCAGAAGGTGAAACATTCAACGTATCCCTAATTGATAATTTGTTATCAAGTTTAGGGTATAATACTGGAACTGCATTTATTAAAAGAAGTGATGCCAACATCATAGCTTCCGGATTTGACTTTGGAAGTTCAGTTGATGAATTTTTAACCATCAACCCCACTTCATTTTCACCCTTGACTTTCTACCTTGGTAATGTAACTTACCTGGGAGGTCAGGGCCTTAAAAATGGAACCATAACTCTAATATTTAATACCACAGTCCTGAACATAGCTGGGAACCAGGCAGGTACAAAAATACCCAACAACGCCACACTGAGTTTTACCAATGCAACTGGAGGAAATCGCAATGTGACAGGGGTATGTCCCACCACATTGAATGTGATTGTTCCTCAGATATCATCTACCAAAACAGCAAACCAGACCATATTAACTAATTCGGACACAGCAACCTTCAATATACAGATCCGAAACAACAACATCACCAATGGGGCTCCGGTTTATGATTTGATCATCATTGATCCCCTGAATGGTTTCACCATGGATTACCTCCACATGATAATCACCCCCAGCGACCCATCCATAATTTTCACCAATTACTCCACTGCAAATTTAATCAATATAACAGTAAGCAAACTGAACCCTGGCCAGTACCTGAACATAACCTACAATGCCACAGTCAAACCTGAAGTTGTATTCAATACCACACTGAACAACACGGTTAACGCCACTGGAACCACACTACCCGGGCCCCACGGTACAAACAACGCCACCCCTGGAAATCCGGGTACATCAACTGGTGAGCGAACTGGAGACCCCACACAACCCGCAGGCCCAGTTAACAATATAAATACCACAGTAACAGCTCCTGTGACTACCAGAGCACCTCGTGTGTCTAAAACAGTTAATGGGGTCGAAACTGTGAATTTGACCATAGGAGAAACAGCCACTGAATCCATAAACATAAACTTACCAGTTGGAAGTACAACTGAACTTAAAATAATTGATGTTATGCCTAATGGTCTGGGAATAAATGGAGGAATAAACGGATTTACATATACTACAACAGCTGGTGTAACTGTTAACCAGTTCTTGGTAACTTATCTCGGTGGAAACACTTACCAGATAAGCTTTGGAAATGTAACCATAACCCAGGAAGGGAATATAACCATAAACTACACAGTACAGGTCCAGAATGTCAATGAAAACTACAATGGCCAGAACCTGGTTAACAATGCCACATTATACTACAATAATCAAACCGGACAGGGTGTTAACGGAGGATCAGACACAGCCACAGTACATGTTGTTGAACCCAACCTGCAGATAACCAAAACACCAAGCAAAACTAACCTGAACGTTGGGGAAGAGTTCACCTATGCCATTAATGTTACACACACCCCTTCCAGCACATCAGATGCATATAACATTACAATAACCGATGTGATACCTTCCGGACTTCATTATGTTACAGGTTCAGCTGTTTTACCATCTGGATGGATTTTAAATGTTTCAGGAAATACTTTAATCTTTACTACATCCAGTTTAACCCTGATAAGTCACAGTGCCACTTTGCTCTTCAACTGCACAGTGGACAACAACTATCTGCTGGCGGGTGGAAACATCACCAACACTGCCAATTTGAACTACACATCACTACCTGCTGGTGGAAGAAATTACACCACCAATAACAGCACCCAGATACATGTTATAGGTGCTGATCTGGAAGTACGGAAAAATGGAGATGCCCAGGTAAATGCAGGAGAACAGGTGACTTACACCATAACCGTTACTAACAAAGGCCCGGATACAGCAGTAAACGCAGTTTTAACCGATACTATACTGGCATCATGGTTTAACATGCTTATTCACCCACAATACTCTGTGAATTCAGGATCTTGGGCCGATATTCTATCTAACTCATTCACTATATCCTTAGGTAACTTAACTCCTGGAAACATCACCACTATCCTGATAAGGGCAACAGTAAACGCTTCAGCACCCGCAGGAATCTTGAACAACACTGCCAATGTAACTTCAAACACCACCGATCCAAACCCAAATAATAACAACAGCACAGCCACAACCAACGTAACTCAAAGTTCAGAATTAACATTAATCAAATCAAATAATCCAACCGGCACAGTAATAGCTGGAAATAATCTGATTTATACTCTAACATTAACCAATAGTGGCCCAAGTGTGGCCAGGGATGTGATTTTAAGGGATGACACGTTGTCTTCATGGTTAACCAACACATACTACCAGTACAGTCTCAATGGAATTAGCTGGAGTGGATGGACCCTATTCACCGGGCCACTGGTTTTAGATGTCACGAACATTATTGGAGGGCCAATGAATGTGAGCCAGGTGTTCTGGGTAATGATAAACAGTACGGTGAATGCATCCACACCCAACGGAACAACCCTCCTCAACAATGCAACCGCCAATAGTTCAACCAGTTCCCACAATGTAACTTCCAACACAGTAAACAACACTGTAGAAACCATGGCAACATTAAATGTAACCAAAACAGCACCAGAAACAGTCATTGCTGGAGGAAGCAGTCCAATCATCTACACCATCACTGTGACCAATAACGGTCCTAGTGATGCTCTTAATGTTAAAGTCAGTGATACACTTGATCCAAGGTTAACCAGCCAGGAGTACAGTCTGGACAATGTGAACTGGTTCTCATGGAATAACCCATTTGAATACACTTTCAACTGGATTAACGCCTCACAAACAGTATACCTTTACCTGCGTGGTTGGGTGCCTTCTAGTGCTTTGGGTTTGATTAAGAACACTGTGTTTGTTTCCAGTAATGCTACGA
>NZ_JARVXG010000044.1:0-7500 GCF_029848115.1 Methanobacterium formicicum
GACCTAACCATAACCAAAACCGTGGATAACTCTACACCAGATTACTTAGAGACCATCACTTACACCATAACTGTACACAACAACGGACCGGACAATGCAACTGGTGTGGTTTCACACGATGTGCTGCCTACTGGCCTGCGTTACATTTCAGACAACAGTAACGGATCCTACAATCCCACCACCGGCCTATGGACCATTGGCAACTTAGCCAACGGTGCAAATGCCGTGCTACACATCCTGGCACAGGTAATCGTATCCAACACTACCATAACCAACATCGCTAACGTAACTGCCACTGAATACGATCAAAACAGCACCAACAACGAAATTAACACCACAATCACTGTACCACCATCTTCTGACCTGGGAATTGCCATTACCGTGGACAATGCCTACCCCCAATATCTGGATTATGTTGAATTTACCTTGACCGCACACAATTACGGACCGGACGATAGTCCTAATGTGAAAGTGTACTTCACTGCACCAGCCGGGCTTCGTTACGTTTCCGATGACTCTAATGGTGCTTTTAATTCAACTACTGGTTTATGGAGTATAGGTTACATGGCCACCAATACCCTGGCAGTTATGCACTTGGTAATGCAGGCCATGGTTTCCAACGTGCAGATGACAGTTGAAGCCGTGATTACCGATCCCGACCCAGTTTACGCCGCAGGTTATTACGACCCCAACCCGGATAACAACCGGGCCAGTGTTTCTGTGCGACCCTATTCAGTATCTGATCCAGATAATCCATCTACAACAAACCCTAACACCAGTTCGGGCAAATACTATGGTTCGTCTGGAAAAACCATTGGAATGCAAACTACTGGGATTCCCCTTGGTGGGATATTACTGGCTTTATTGGCTATTTTCACCGGTATATGTGTGTCCAAACAAAGGTAAACCTATTAATTCCCCTTTTTTTATTTTTTTTATTTTAGGGTTTAAATTTTGAGAAAAAATATTTTGAAGGTTTAATTTTATTTTGAATAAGAATAACACATTATCTTACTGATTTAAGAATTAAACTATAATTTCTAAACTATAATTCCTAAATTTAATATCAAGGATTCAAAACATTATTAAATAATCCCCCTTTATAGTACCATATCTTATTCAGTGTGAACTTTTTGTCACCTGACTTTAAATGTCACCTGAGATAGGGATCAAACTACTTTGAAATTAAAATAAATCTTTAAAAAATCTGGAATTACTAATTATGTGTGCAATAACTGGTATCATCAGCGAAAATGTTCAGGATGAACTGTACAGAATGCTATTAACCCTTAAACACCGCGGACCTGATAAATCCGGCGTTTTCGTGGATGGTGTAATTTCCCATGGAAATCTGGAAGAACTTACTGTACCTCCTGGAAATTTCGGCTTGGGACATAATCTTCTATCTATTGTGGGATCAGAAGTTGTACAACCGTTAAGGAAGGGGAAAATTGTTCTCGTCTGTAATGGCGAGATATATAATCACTACCAACTATATTCTGGGCTTAAAAATGAATCAAACTACAATTTTGAAACTGATAGTGATTCAGAAGTGGTTTTAGGCCTCATCACCCATTATTACCATGGTTCGTTATCGCAAACGATTCCCAAGGTTGTGGAACGATTGGATGGTGATTATGCATTCTGTGCCTACGATGGTAAAGACCTGGTGGCTGTTCGGGACCCATTGGGAGTGAAACCACTTTATTATGGAGAAAATGATGGTATTTTTGCTTTTGCCTCTGAAAGAAAAGCATTGTGGACAGTGGGAATAGACGAAACCCACAGTTTGCCACCTAAATACATGTTACATAATCAGGAACTGGTAGAACTACCTGGAAGGTTATCTTGGAAAAACAATCA
Source organism: Methanobacterium formicicum (assembly GCF_029848115.1). Lineage (NCBI taxonomy): Archaea > Methanobacteriati > Methanobacteriota > Methanobacteria > Methanobacteriales > Methanobacteriaceae > Methanobacterium > Methanobacterium formicicum. The sequence continues at coordinate 1,864 of NZ_JARVXG010000044.1, forward strand.
TTCCATTAGTAGATCAGAAATAGTAACCCCCCCCTCAAAAAAACACCTCCAAGAGACTTTAAAGAATCATATCCAGAAATCTGTTCAGAAAAGAACCCTTGGCCTGGATAAAGTGGGAATATTATTTTCTGGAGGGGTGGATAGCACTATTCTGGCGGTGATATGTGCGGATCTGGGGATTGAGACTGATCTATACGCGGTGGGTAGTGAAGGTTCCCCTGATCTGCTCTTTGCCCATAATGTATCCCGTGATATAGGGCTTCCTCTGCACACCAGAATAGTTGACGAACAAGTGGTGAGAGAATACAGTCCCCCTGTATTAAATGCTATAGAAGAGTGGAATGTTATGAAATTAGGGGTGGGAATGACTGCATATCTGGCAGCGGAGATGGCCCACCAGCATGGCCAAAGGGTGATACTTTCTGGTCAGGGCGCCGATGAACTCTTTGCCGGATACCACCGTTACCTCGATTTCTATCAGGAGAAGGGTGAAAAAACCCAGGAAGACCTCCAGGAGGATGTGGAGAACCTTTACCATGTGAACCTGGAACGTGATGATAAAGTAACCATGGCCCACAGTGTGGAGTTAAGGGTTCCTTACCTGGATCTTCAAATTATAAATATGGCCCTGGATATACCTATGTATTACAAGATAAATGGTCCTGAGGACAATCGGCGTAAGTGCATCTTAAGGGAAGTAGCACGTGAGTTGGGTGTGCCCCCGGAGATTGTTAACCGTCCCAAGAAGGCCGCCCAGTATGGATCAGGTATTCATAAAATCCTGAGGAAAAAGGTTCTCAAAGACCAGGTATATATGGATAATCTGAAAAAAACCTTTAAATTTATAGATATTTAAATCCATGTATACAAATGTGTATACCAATAACCTGATACAAATTCATTACCAGTTAAATCCATGATTATTATTAATATAAAGGTCAGGAGTGAATAAGTTGAAAATTGAAAAAGAGGCTGAAGAGATACTCCAGAGCTTTTCTGATGCCCTGAAAAACATACCAGAACTGGAAGAGACCCATTACATGGTGGATAATGTGAATCTATCCAGGGAAGACTGTGCTGAGGATAAGGACTCTGCCAAAATTATGCGTAACGCCCATGTGGATGAAGAGGGTAACCTTATAGCCGAGAAAGGAAAGTGGGTAAAATGAGATTTAATCTCGTTTTAGATCTGCCAGATGTTCCAGGACAATTATTAGAAGTTCTTGAACCAATGGGGAGGTTAGGGGCCAACATAGTGGCAGTAATACATCAGAGAGATGTTAAAACAGAACGAGGAACAGTTCCAGTACAGATAACCATAGAAGGGGATAAAGAAACCCTGGACATGGTTATGGATGCCCTAGAAGCCAAAGATATTCAGATAATGGCAGTGGATGGTGTTCTCCGTAAGGAGCAGATCACCACTATTCTGGTGGGGGATATTGTGGAGGAGGACGTTAAGGAAACAGTAACTCTCCTGAACCAGCTGGAGGGTGTAAAGGTGGCGGATCTGGATCTTAAAATGTCTGATGATCCCAAGAACTCAGCCACCAAGATGGTTATGGAAGCAGATTTTGGACATAAAAAGAAAATACTCAAAAGTATCAAAGAAGTTGGGGATCAGAAAGGCTTCCTGGTTATCAACGAAGTTTAAATGATTATGAATTCTAGAAAAGTGCAAATTCTAGAGATAAATGGTGATCCCATGAAAATTATTATTTTAGGTTTTGGAGCAGTGGGACAGGGCGTGGCCCGGGTCCTGTCGGTGAAAAAAGATTATTTAAAGAAAAAATATGGTCTCAACCCCTCTATCGTGGCGGTGGGTGATCGTTCGGGAGCGGCCATAAACCCGGATGGTTTAGACGAAGAATTACTTCTCAAAACCAAAGAAAAAACCGGTAAAATATCTTCTTTCCCTGAATACGGCATACCTGGTGTGGAGAGCATTAACATTCTGGACGAAGTAGAATACGACTGCCTGGTAGAAGTTACCCCCACCGATATACACGATGGCGAACCAGCACGCAGCCACATGATCAAAGCCATGGAAGATGGTAAAGACGTGGTAACATCCAACAAGGGACCCCTGGCCCTATCATTCCAGGAACTGGCCACCACTGCACAGTCCAACAGTGTGGAATTTAAATTCGAAGCATCAGTTGGGGGAGCCATGCCCATCATTAATTTTGCCCACGAAACACTGGCCGGATGCAGTATTGAATCTATCTTCGGAATTCTAAACGGGACTACCAATTACATTCTGTCCAGAATGGCCAATGAAGGATCATCATACGAACAGACCCTTTCTGAAGCCCAGGAATTGGGAATAGCAGAAACTGATCCCTACCAGGATGTGGAAGGTATTGACGCAGCTTGCAAAATAGTTATACTGGCCAATTCTGTTCTAAACCTACCGGCAACCCTCAAAGATGTGGAAGTTGAGGGGATATCAAGGATAACCACCGAATCAATTGCCTTAGCTAAGAAGGAAGGAATGCTAATTAAACTCATTGGTGAAGCTTCACCAGATACACTGGAGGTATCACCCCGCCTGGTGCGTCAGGGATCTCCCCTGGCAGTGGAGGGAACCCTCAACCTGGCCACCCTCAAAACCGACCTGGCTGATGAGGTAACCGTAGTGGGTAAGGGTGCGGGATCAGTAGAAACTGCATCGGCCATACTGAGTGATATCATCAGTGTCTGGAAGGTAAGGAAATAAAATTCTCCCTTCCTATGAATTTATTTTTATTTTTGTAGTGACTGGAAAGTTCAATTAAACACTACCGGAGTTTTATTTCTCTTACAAAAATAAATTATAATTAATTGAAATGTCCACTATTTAAAGAGAATGTTTATCAATTAATGATCAACTGATTAGAGGAGATATTTAATGAAATACATTGTGGTTATTGGGGATGGAATGGTAGATGAACCATTAGAGGAATTGGATGGTAAAACACCATTACAAAAAGCTAAAACCCCTAACATGGATTTTTTAGCTAAAAATGGGACCTGTGGCATGCTGCAAACTGTCCCCCCAGGAATGGAACCGGGGTCTGATGTGGCCAACCTGTCCATTATGGGTTATGATCCCAAAAAGTACTACACTGGCCGTGGCCCCCTGGAAGCAGCCAGTATAGGAGCTAAAATGAAAAAAAATGACATAGCATTCCGTTGCAATTTCATCACCTGTGAAAATGGGCTTTTAGCTGACTTCAATGCCGGGCACATCAGCACCATCGAGGCTGCCCAGCTCATTGAGAGCTTAAATCAAAGGTTATATAGCTACGGAAAATTTTACCTGGGAACTAGCTACCGGCATTTATTTATTTACAATGATAAAACTGCATCTCAACTTAAATCAACACCACCCCATGATGTGGTGGGGGAACCCATTCAGGAACATCTTCTAAAAGTTGGTGAAGATGCAGATAAATCTGTGGAAAATAGAGAGGTTCTAAACAATTTAGCACAGAAATTGAATGAATTGATGTATAAGTCCTTCGATGTGCTGGGAAAGCATCCCACCAACCAAAAAAGGATCGAAGATGGGAAAAAACCAGGCAACATGATCTGGTTATGGGGACAGGGCCCCCAACCCCAGTTACCATTATTTAAAGAAAAATATAACCTTAAGGGCGCCACCATCACGGGTGTGGATCTTATTAAAGGAATTGGAACTTATCTGGGGCTGACCAATATCCATGTTCCCGGGGCTACCGGGTTTTATGATACTGATTACTGTGGTAAGGCTAAATATGCACTGGAAGCTCTGGAAGAACATGACCTGATATTTATCCATGTAGAAGCTCCGGATGAAGCAGGCCATGCTGGTGATATTTATGAAAAAATAAAAGCCATAGAACGCATTGACCAACGCATACTGGGAAAATTGATAAAAGGACTCCCATCCATGGATGATTATGCTCTGGCTGTCCTACCCGACCATCCCACACCCATAAATATCCGAACACACACCTCTAATCCAATTCCCTATGCCATGTACACTCCTGGTTGCCGGGCCGATGCCACTGAAAAGTACGACGAACCATCAATCTTAAAATCATTTAATGAAAGTTCTAAAAATATCATGGAAGGGTATAAATTCCTGAATTTATTCCTGAACCTTCCAAAATCCAGTGAAAATACAAAAAATGAATAGCTCACAGGGAAACTAATAACTAAAAAAATGTTAAATAAAAATAAATCAGAATACCCTTTATTTAAAGGAGTTAAAACAAGTAGTACAGATCAAAGGTGGGATTAGGTATAAGTTACTCCAGATTTCGATATTATCTAGCAGTTTTCGCCGGCAATGTAGCCTCGTTCGTTCTTCAAAGGATCCTTAAAAGCAGTGCCAGTGCCATGCCGGGTAAGGTAGCCATGACTATCTACCCTGATATCCTGAAACTGGTGGATGAACGCTGCCAGAACAAGATCATCATCACCGGTACCAACGGTAAGACCACCACCAACAACCTCCTCAACCATATTTTAAGGGAGGAATACACCAGGGTTCTTTCCAATTTACGGGGAGCTAACATGCTCCAGGGACTGGTTAGTGCCTTTTTACATGACCGAAGGAAGGAATACGATTGGGGAATCTTCGAAGTGGATGAAGGTTCGTTTAAAAGAGTTACCCAACACTTGAAACCAGATTACGTCCTGGTAACCAATTTCTTCCGGGACCAGTTGGACCGATACGGTGAGATTGAAAAGGCATTTCAGGACATACTGGAAGCCTTGGAACCATTGGATACAACGTTAATACTTAACGCTGATGATCCTCTGGTTTCCAATTTCCGAAAACTCCATAAAAGGAACATCTACTATGGGGTGGCCCACAACCAGCAAAGCACCACCCAACAGAAAATTGTGGAATCCCGATTCTGCCCGGCATGTAGCAGCTACCTGGACTATGATTATTATAATTATGGACAACTGGGCGGATACCATTGCCCAGATTGTGGTTTTTCCAATCCGGAGTATGACTATCAGATAACCGGGATTGATTACCAGGACCACCAGTACCATTACCAGTTTATGGACAAAGATGAAAAGATAAAAGACATAAAATTCCCGTATGAGGGAATTTACAATGCTTATAACTGTTGTGCAGCACTGACCACTGCTCTGGAGGTGGGCTTACCCCTGGACCGGGTTTCCCATTCCATTGAACACTTTGAGTACCATCTGGGCAGGATGGAGAATTTCCAGTTCCCGGAGAAAATCACAAAAATTGCCCTAGTTAAGAACCCCATTGGACTCAGTGAAACCATAAACAGCGTGTCACTGGATGAACGGACAAAATCAATGCTATTTGTACTCAATGACAACCCCGCGGATGGGAAGGATGTATCCTGGATATGGGATGCTGAAGTGGAAAAGATGGGTAATGTGAAAAATATCAAAAAAATTTACTGTTCTGGCCGCCGGGCCGAAGATATTGCCCTGCGACTTAAATACGCCGGAGTCCCTGTGGAACTGGTGGAAGTGGATGATGCCATGGACCAGGCCATAGGGAAAGTGTTGAATGAAGATGTGGAAATCGTTTACTTGTTACCCACTTACACTGCCGTGTTTCAGGCCCGTGAACTGGTACTGGCACGCCTGGAAGGTTCCAGTAAGAAGATGTCC
>NZ_JARVXG010000044.1:10000-40000 GCF_029848115.1 Methanobacterium formicicum
AAGTCAGTGAACGACACCGCCATCGTTTTGAATTAAACAACGACTACCGGGATGTTTTAAAGGAAAAAGGATTGATTATTTCCGGAACATCTCCCGATGATTTCCTGGTGGAAATGATTGAACTGGCGGATCACCCCTGGTTTTTAGGTTGTCAGTTCCACCCTGAATTCAAATCCAGGCCCAACAGTGCCCACCCCATCTTTGTATCATTTTTAAAGGCGGCACTGGAAAACCATAAGCAGAAATCAGGAAATTAAAGGGCATAAAAACCGAGGAATCAAATGTACATTGATATCCCCCTGATCACTGCTATGGTGGCCATAGTGGCCTGCCTGTACGCCAGCTACTCTGATCTTAAAAGTGGAATCATACCCAATAAGTTGACTTTCCCCCTCATTGCTATTGGATTAGTTTTGAATGGGATTTATGCCATTTTAATGGGCGAAGTCTGGATCATTGTGGTCTGTGCCGTGGTTACCGGGATAATATTTGCACTGGGCTACCTGCTGTGGAAAATGGGTGCCTGGGCTGGAGGGGATGTTAAACTCTTCACTGCCCTGGCCGCACTTCTACCCTTCAATCCCTTACTGATATCCTATCAATTATTTCAGGTGCCATTCCCAGTTCTGGGAATTTATCCCTTTCCCTTAACCGTGATCATTAACAGTATCCTGTCTATTCTGCCTTTCCTATTGATCTATGTCATTTACATTGTAGCCAAAGATAAGCGACATCTGGTGGGTGAACTAACAGCTCCAGTTAAAAACTACCGTAAAAATATCGTATTGACCCTGGTAATAACCTCTGCTGTGAACATAACCCTGTTTATTACCCAACAGACACATTTACAGATTATACTGATATCCTTAATCTTGATCTACTTACTCTCCCTGCTCATATCCAAACTACCCAATCAGGTTAAGGCCGTGGTTGTATCCCTGGTCACGGTGGCTGCACTTTTCTATAACTTCCAGATAACCATTGTTAGTATGGCTATCCTGTTTGTCTCCATTATTATCATTGAAACCGTGGTGAAACTCCTGACTTCTGTGAGTAGAAAGGCTTTACAGGATGATGTTCCCCTGGATAAACTCCGGGAAGGAATGATACCTGCTTACAATATGTACCAGCAGGATGATGATGAAATCTTTGTGGATGATAAGAGTTTCACCCAAAAGGTAAAGGAATCCTTTAAAAAAAGGGACCCCAGCATAGTCACCGCCCCTAAAGGTAAACGTCTGGTGGGCACCCTGGCGGCAGGCTTAACTGACGATGATATTAACCTGTTAAAACAATTGAAGCAGGAAAATAAGATCCCAAATGAATTCAAGATTAAAAAAGGAGTTCCTTTCGCCCCCTCAATTTTGATCGGACTCATCATATCCCTATTCATTGGAGATCTAGTTCAAATAATACAGATGATACTTATCTGGATCCTGTGAACAACAAAAAGATGCCCCGAGTTGAAACCAGACCCACTAATGTTTTGTTACTCGGACCAGGAATAGTACCAATATTTATATTAATCCTTAGTCATATTCATAACTAAGAAAAGTGTAGTGATTGAAATGGAAGAGAAAGGGCAAGCATCAGTGGAGTATTTGCTACTAATTGTAGTGATCCTAATTATTCTGGCCAGTGTTACCATACCACTGGTGAGTAGTTCTGTGAATTCTACCATGGATATCTCCCGAGCATCTGATGCTAAAAATGCGATCCAAAACATAGCTAATGCTGTGGATCTCGTTTATGCCAATGGCCCCGGGGCAAAAAGAACTGTGAATGTTTATATACCCTTAAATCTAGTTTTACAAGGTAACAACACCCAAAACATTGGAATGAATGTTCCTCTATCTGGAAACGAAACAAAATACGTCAATTCAGACCTTAACTACAATGTTACCTTTGATAATGCCAACTTCAACCAGGGATGGAGCACGGTAACTGTGAACTGGGTTGTCGGTAATAAAGCCATCACCATCAGCCATTAATCAACTAAAAACAGGTAACTTAAGGTTTTTATTTTAATTTACCAATGAGGAAAATTAGATATTTTAAAAAATAGATATTTTAATTTACGATTAGGAAAATTAGAGTGGTAATACTATGGGAGTGTTCAGTAAATTTGGAGATTTGATAATTGGATTTTTCTCAATTCTGGGTGCAGTTATCCTGTCTATACCCAAAATTCCCCAAAAACTACGTAACATTGACCGTGGACAGATTAAAGATAAAATCGACACAGAAAAGCTTAATGAAAAAGTATCCCGAGTGAAGGACAACCTGGACACCAAAAACTACCAAAGTGCCCCAACCCCTCCCTCAGAAAGAAAAGTTCCTGAAAACAATTCAGAAACCACTGAAACGTCACAATCATCCCCGTCTGACGTCCTACTCATATCCACACCATTCACCTCTAAAGAAAAGGAAGACACCATATTCCGTCTCCAGCTCTTATCATCAGGATTTTTAATTTTATCCGTGATATACCTGTTTAACTTCCTATCCATTATTGTTTATGGAATTTTAGGAGTTTTACTAGCGGGTTATATAATTTATCTCCTGTTTAACCGGGTTAAAGTCATGTACGGTTCAGAATTTCCTGCTTACAGAGATTTCTTCCTGATGTACCTGGCAGTGGGTATCATCCTAGTTACCGTAGGCAACAATTCCGCCCTGGTGACTGCCTTTTCACTGAGTTACTTCCCATCCCTAACCATCCTTATCTTTGCTATTGTCGCCGTGGCCGTAGTTTACCTTCTCTTCAGAATACGATACCACCGGGACTTCACCTACGGAGTGGTAATTGAAACTGGCGAGAAGATGGCCTACGTAAAGGTGGAGTATGACATACGGTCCAATGTGAAACCCGATATATACGTGGTGGAAAATGATTACGGTGCCTCGGATGGCGATACAGTGAAGTTAAAGACTGAAAAGAAGATATTCAGTAACAGTGGTAACAAACCAATACGTATTATGGAAACTGTTAACAAGGTATAAATCCCCATTTTTTTGATTCAAATAATTTATTTAATAATTTTTCTCAGGGTAAGAAAATGCATTTAATCTCATAAACAGACTAATTTATATTATTTATAAAAAATTCACAAAGAATACTGGAGTACTAATTATGCATGATATGTCCCCCCATCATCCCCGTTACCAGTCCCTTCTTTTAAGGGATAAAATGGCCAAGGCTTACCAGGAAGGAATACTGGCCGACACCGCTCTTATTGCCCATGGCAGGGGTGAGGCCTTTGACTATATTTTAGGCGAAAAAACAAACCTCCCCGCATTAAATGCCATTAAAGCGGCAAGTGCTGCACTTCTACTGGCTGAAAATCCAGTTTTATCAGTTAATGGGAACACTGCTGTTTTGGCTGCCGAGGATATGGTGAAACTAGCCCGGATCCTGCCGGCTAAGGTAGAAATCAATTTATTCTACCGCACACCACAGAGGGTGATGAAGGTGGAGGAAGTTTTAAAGAAGGCCGGGGCCACGGAGATCCTGGGTAAAGAAGAGGATGATTACTTCCCTATAAAAGGATTGGAAGGTCCACGGTCCAGGGCCCACCCGGAAGGTGTGCACCGGGCAGATGTGGTACTGGTTCCACTGGAAGATGGAGACCGGGCCGAAGCACTGGTGGCATTGGGTAAAACAGTTATAACTATTGATCTCAATCCTCTGTCTCGAACTGCTCAAACTTCATCCATAACTATTGTGGACAATGTGGTTCGAGCTATTCCCCTTATAATTGAAGAGATAAGCAAGTTGAGGGGATGTCGGGTTGATGAACTGGAAGCAATTGTCCATGAATTTGATAACCAACGGAATATTGACAGTTCACTGCAGCTAATTGCACAGTATCTGGAAAAGGATGGTAAATAAATGAAGGTAATTGGTGTTACCGGAATGCCGGGATCAGGTAAGAGTGTGGTTTCCAGGGTGGCGGAAAACCTGGGAATGAAGGTGGTGCGGATGGGAGATGTTATCCGTGACGAAGCCCATAAAAGGAACGAATCACCCGGAAAGGTAGCTGTAGATCTGCGGAAGGAGTTTGGTAAATTTGTAATAGCCGAAAGGTGTGTAACATACATTAAAAACCTTTCAACCCCCGAAGAAAAACTTAATTCTAAAAAACCCCCATCATCCCCTAAATCAGCAGCTTCTAACCCTTCTATGGTTCTTATTGAAGGGATTCGCAGCCCCTGGGAGGTAGAAATATTCAAAAATAACTTCCCTGATTTTAAAGTTATTGCCATACACTCTGCACCAGAAACCCGTTACCTTCGCCTACGGAAGAGAATGAGATCCGATGACTCTGCCGAAACCAGGGAAGCACTTAAAAGAGATCAGAGGGAGTTAAAATTTGGTATTGGTGAGGTAATTGCCAGTGCAGATTTCATGGTGGTTAATGAAGGTGCTAAGGGGAAGCTAAAAAACACAGTAAGGGGTATTCTTAAAAATGAATTGTAAAGTAGTTGCTAGGGCCACAGTCAATCCTACGGAGGATCTAGACAAGATCATAGAATCTTTATCCAATGTATTCCATTATGCGGACATAGTTATAGGCGAAGATAGTGTTACTGTCACTGGAGACACTTCCTGTCTCGTTCCCTTTAAGGAATTCCTTGAAAAAAGAAAGATCAGAGAAACTGCCCGTAAAATGATCCTCAAAGGATGGAGTGAAGATTCAAAGGTCATAACGTTGAAGTTGAGTAAGCAAGCCGCATTTGCAGGTATGGTTAACCTGGTAGAAGATGATCTTTCTCCCCTGGGAGAGATTGAAGTTAAGATAAGTACTGAAAATGTAGAAAAGTTTACCAGCTGGTTGTGTGGACAAGATAAAAAGTAGGATTAATATAATTTAGTTCTATCCTTAAATTAGTGAGAATATCCTATTTTTTTAAATCTTTTTTAAAATCCTTTTTTTTAATCTTTTTCTGCCAGTTGTGCATCTTTGATTATTAGGTGTCCATTATCAAAATCCCATACCTTTTCTGAGTCTAAAATTTCAAGCTTTTTCTTAAACAGGGGCCCATCAATTACCAGGGTTTCTGCTTCTCCTCCTTCAAATGCCAGGTGCAATCCATACCTTTCATGGAGTCCCCTTAATTCTTCCAGTAACTCTCTGGTGATAACCCGGCCCAACCAGGATTCATCCAGCCCTTCTGCAGACACACTGGTGATAACCACTTCAAATCCCAGTTCAATGATCTCCTCCATATATTCTTGAGGGTCACGGTGCCATAGTGGTGCTATTGATTCCAGTCCCAGTTCCTGGCATAACTGGTCAATACGGGATTTCTGGTACTGTGAATGAATAGCACCTGTGAAAATTGCCTCCACGCCCTTATCTTTAAGTTCAGATAGGGCTTTGCGGAGATCTTCCAGTTCTTCTTCCTTCATTCCCGGGGTTTCAGCCTGAATAAGGGGTATCCCCATGGCCTGGGAAAGTAACTGGGTGAGATGTATGTTGGGAACATGGAACATGTAAGAGTGGGGATTTTCAGAATGCATGGAGAGTAAATACTCTACAGTCCAACCATCCTTCATAGCTTTGTAAACTGCCATAGTGCTGTCTTTACCACCGGAAAAAAGTACTGCTGCTTTCATATCATTACCTTCTATTACCTATCACTTTAATTAACTTTTTGAGATTTATTCTAAGGTTTAAAACTTCCCATTTTAAAAACAAATATATTTTGGCCCTACGGTTACATGTAAATTAATGAACCAATGGAAATGAACCACTCTTTATGGGGAATAAACCACCTTGTACTGGGAATGAACCATCCAGTATTGGTTAAAAAATATGTGGTGAAAAAAAGAAAGACCATGAGTGGGCCTGTTTATTCACCTTTCTGGCGTAAGCGATCTCGGATGCCACGTATGCCCCGGGTTATGGTGTCTATGAACATTCCCACTAATCCCACCAGCACCCCTAGGAATCCACAGAATAGGATTATGTTGTTCTTACCGGGGAGTGTGTTTTTCAGGCTCTGGATCTCCTTTTCCACGGGTCCGTTGATCTCAGTTACCACCACTTCTCCCTGCGGGAGCTGTTTAACCACTTCATCCACCTTAGATGCATCGACCACTAATTTAACCTGGACAATGCTGTATTTAATGTCTATACCACTGATTAAGACCATCCAGCTTTTTAGCTGTTTAATAACCTGGGTGGGGTCACTTCCGGGTTTTAACTGCACCATCATGGTGTCAGCGGAGATAACTTTGCCCGAGGTTATGTTGGTGTTGGCGGTGGTTATACGGGACTCCAAACTGCTCTTCCAAGCATTGCCAATACCCGTTGTTTTAACGGTTATTTCTCCACTTTCCACACTCTGAACTCCGGGGATATTGCGTACATCTTCAATGGCCTTGTTAACGTCACTGTCTGTGGAAATGTTAAGGGTGATGGTTTCCTGCTGGTTACTGGTGGACATGTAAACTGCCCGGGCCATATCCGGGAGATCATCGTAGACCGGGGCTATGAAGAATGCACCACCGATTACACCCACCACAAATCCCAAAGCAATGACAAATAAAAAGTTTTTTTTACCGATCAATGGTGTGAGAAGTGCAGCGGAGAATACAAAAGCCATGAGCAGGAAAAATAGTATGATCATTATGATTACAAATAGGGTTTCCATGTTTTCATCTCTGCTTCAATTCAACTAAATCAATCATTGCCCAGTCCCTACGGGCTTTGGCATAATATTCCCACCTACAATATACCTTTCTAAGAATGTACATTGTTTAGGTATTCTGATTAAAATGAGTTTTCACAGTATATTTATCTTTTGTATTTTAAGATGGAAAAAGATGTAAAAATTAGCAAAGTAAGGTGTGAACCTATAAATTTTAGGGGCATTAATGGGAAAGAAGGTATCCTTGCAAAAATAAGGTGATGCTCGGAAAAATTACCTTAAAAACCCCTAAAAAGGGAAAGAGAAAAATAATACAAAAAAGGGATGTTGAATTATACTTCTACTATTTTTCCAGTATTCACATCCACGTAAACATTCTTAGATTGGGAAGCTTTGGTTATGGGGACTATCCAAACCACTGTTGTGGTCTGATTAACAACAACTGTCCCCTGTATCGGTTGCCCGGCTCGATAACCACTATTGCCCCGCAGTGCAATTTTTTTGGCCTCTTCCTCAGTAATCAGATAGTTAACATTATTACTGGAGTTGGTGGAATTATTGGAACTAACTGTACCGGTGTTAGGCGTGGTTACCGGAACCGGTGTAACCGGAGCAATCTGAGAATCCGCATTACCCGTGATGTTGGTTCGGGCATAGAACGGATTGTAAGCATAAACCAGTATGATGAGCACTACTACCCCCATCACAATCAGGGCCTTTTTCTCCCAACCATCATTCCAGAAATCCTTTAGATATTGAACTAAATCGCTTAAATTCATGTATAAACCTACACCAATTTAATTATATAAATAGTACCATCTACATTAGAGATTTGATAGTTATTACCACTACTAAGAGTATAGGTGCTATTAAATCGTTTGGGTATAATGGGTATGGTTACATTTTTACCACTGGTAAAAATAGTCAGATTACTGGAATTACCTGCACTTTGAATCAGGGCATCATAGGAGGGATCAGGATCCAAATGAATGGTAACAGAATATCCATGACCGTTGTTATAAACCGTGTTCAATGCTGCAGCTATGTTTTCTCCAGCCATTCTTGGCTCTCCCAGATCTCCAATTTGTTGCTGATTAATCTCATTACTCACCAGACTTAACATAGACCCTATGATGACTAAAGCAATTAAGGTAACGAATAATAATTCAGCTGTAGCCATTCCTTTATCATCTAACTTCATGTTTATCTTTACTACTAAATTGATTTTAGCCTAAATCAGTAATTGGCTTTTAATTGGAAATAATTCAAGTAATAAGTGGAAATATAGAAGGTAGTTCCAGTAGGATCCGCAAATGAATAATCAGTACCAGTATATTTTATCTTAATGTCAGTTACAGGGATGGGATCGGAGGGAGAGTAGGTAAAATACTCGTGATCCAGTCGGGAAACATAGCTGGTATTATGATAATTATACAAGGGGTCGCCAATTATGAAAGAACTGAAACGTGCATTGGGTGCTGCAGTTGAAGTGGTGTTAGTCCTGTTTTCAAGCCTATCAAAGAAACTTAGACCGTGTTCATCAGGGAAATAGTAAGGACGGTTACCGATATCACTGGGGTTACCGGTTCCATTTAAACAATCCCATAAAAATTGAATTCTGTGGTTGGGTTTATCAACAGTTAGATCAAAGTTGTAGGGATTAATGGCACCCTCCTTGTACTCTGGATAACTGAAAATCAGATTACTGTTCAGGTAATTGGTGTTAAGCCAAATGTAGGGATCTTCCAGTCCCTGGATACTCACCGGTACCTTTATGGTGGGGGTGACACCTTCATAGAACTGATCCTTCTGGGTTACCCTGATGGGTATACCTCCCCGGATGGTGACATAAAATCCATAGGGGTTTTCCTGGGTGATGGTGATATCCTCGGGGTAAATCAGCTGGGTGGTGGAGCTAGTTACTGATTCACCGTTTAGATATATTTCTCTCCCAGTCTGCACTTCCATATCTTGACAACTCTGTATAATATAATCATTCATAGTGTAAAGTATACGTTCCTTTATGTAGGCCTTACTAGATGATTCATTACCCGTGTTAGGGAAAAACTTGTGTTCATCAATAACCTTTCGGGTAGTGTTAAAAGCAGCACTTCTTCCAGCATCACTGGTACCCTTCTCCATTGCACTGAAAACATTCAAAGCCGTGGTGGAAGTTACATCCCCCCCAATCACCACATTGGAGGCCATATTTAGTTCATTCAAAATTCCAGAATAAGCTATGGCTACGATAATAACTGGAATAAGCAATAACAGGGTTGCCGGTGTGAAGACATAGCCTTTTTCATCCATATAAATCACCAAATCAATGAGTCCATAAATCTAAACGTACAGGGATGGAGTTAGGTAAATCACCAGTGTACATGGATTCATTATAGACCAAATTCGGGTCTAAGGTATCAAATCCTTGATCGTGCAAGTTATCTACCAGTATCTGGTAAGCCTGGTCAATAGCTTGCTGGGCAGTGTTGGCATAAGAAGTACTCCAGACAGCATGCTCCAAAGCAGGGTAGATCACCGCCACACGGGTACCTGAAAATATCTCCGCATAACCGTCACCAGACTCCCAACCTTCACCAGAAGTAACTGTTACCCTGATGGTATAATTAGCAGGGATATAAGTGTGGTTGGAAACAGTTCCATTGGTCATTTTATGAGGTCCAGCAGCATCCAGTTCACCCAGATTTAACAGGTACGGAGCTGCCCCGTTGTAAAGTAATTCACCAGAATCATAGGTTACCTGGACATTCTTGGTATCTAAACCCCCTGAGAAGAACAAATATGCCTCCTTCGTATTATTAGAACCAATGTTGTAGGTTATACTCTTTTGAATCTGGTTAGTATTACTTTGATCACTTACTGTGGCGTATTCATCCCACTGGACCGGTAATTTACTGG
This sequence comes from Methanobacterium formicicum, assembly GCF_029848115.1. Taxonomy (NCBI): domain Archaea; kingdom Methanobacteriati; phylum Methanobacteriota; class Methanobacteria; order Methanobacteriales; family Methanobacteriaceae; genus Methanobacterium; species Methanobacterium formicicum. The sequence goes on from NZ_JARVXG010000044.1 coordinate 19,574, forward strand.
AGCTGACCACGGCATAACAGTTGGTAAGTCCCACAAAATCATAATCGGAACCTCCCTGTGAAGGAACATTATCCCATACAGTTATTCTAACTTTATTTACCTGACCCTTATCCATGTAATCTTTTAAATTGATAGTTCCTGGTAAATTACCATAACCATAATCAGTACCGTAATCCGCCGTATTAAGATTTGATTGGAATACAGTATCCCATCGGTTATATTGGGGCCTATATACTTCCACCATAGCCCCATCCACAGCCCCATAAGGGTTCAAAGTCACATATGCATCTTTTATAGTTCCCGCATCAGTGTTATCAATATCTTTTTGGATAGCAACAGCAGAAGCCGCAGAATTTCCAGGAGGAGATCTTAATACAAAGGGAATAGAATTTTCCAGACCATAATTGTGATTGTTTTTATAATCAGCCCAACTATAAATCTTGTTAGGTACTCGTGTGAAAGGGACTGAACCACCATTAAATGAGTAGGAAATACCACTTACCCGCCTATTCCTGTCAGTAAGGCCATTATAGGGGTATGCAGCTCCAGCACTATCAGGGAAGTAGAAATTTTTGGTAACCACACCCTGAGGAACCACCATACTAACCGTATAATTGGCAATCAATGAAAACCAGGCCATATCACTGTAGTGATCAACATTACCATACGAAACATGCAGGTTGTTTTGAGTACCCGGAGTCAGATCATTGGTATTAATCAAGGTTGGATAATTATAGAATCGGTAATTACTATAAGAGTAGAGATTTTGGAACTGACTTTGCTGGACTTGGTAATTGTGATTATTGATACTGACACCAGCACTGTATGCATTGCCATAATTTTTATTAGCAGAATTTATAATGAATCTCGCCCAATTAACCGTCCCTGTGGTAGAATTAGGAACAGAAAACGCTATATTCTGATATGAACTACCCCCATTAGAACCCCAATAAGGGTAATCAGGGAGGTAATTCGTATTACTCCATGGATCCGGATTATGCCATGGATCAAAATTAGAGAGCCAATTATGGAAATTCCATAGGGTGGTGGTTACATTGGTATCCTGACGGGTAAGGCCCACTTCTTTAATATTATAAAAGGAACGACCTAACCATCCTTCGCGGGGTCCAGAAATAACTCTAACCCCCGTGGCAACATCAGTAGACACTGCATAATCCCGCCCACGAGTGTTAATTGCTTCAGGAGTGTAACCGTTCATGGTCATCTTATAACTAACATCACTGGGCAGTATAGAGTTCAAAGAATTTGTAAGGAGACTTTGAGCAGCAGTAGAGTTGTTATTGGCATAGTACACTGCAGCATCCCGGAGTGTTCCATCCTGTTCCATGGTGGCCAGTGCACTGTCAGCCAGGGCCTGTAGATGCTGGTGATCCTGTCCCTGATATACGGGTAATAATGCGTAGACCACAAGTGATGCTGTAAAAACTATCACCACCACTAAAGCCAGTGTTGCATCAGCAGTGAATATAAAACCTTTATCATCCATCCCAATCACCTAACCCAAACATATAATATCGCCCTGAATTTTGATGTGTCAGCACCAGTTAAACTTATTTCACTGGCCGGTGTGCCCTTAGGAACTTGAAGAATATAAACATTCATCTTATCTGTGGGGCTACCTTGCAGCTGTACAGTCACTACATTATCCATTAACTCTGTCTGGTTATAAAGAACATTTGGCCCATATACAGCAGGATCAATTAATTTAACAACAGGATTTGTCCCACTTTTAAAATCATTCGATTTAACAACCCGCACATTGTTAATATCAACAAAAGCAGAGGTCACAGAAGTTAATCCGGTACTATTAACATAAACGTAGTAATCAAATACACTGTTATACTGTGCATTAGTAGGAAAGGCATTGGCAGTGATTACTATCGGTGTACCGGTACCCCTGATATTAACTGCATCAGAAACTATATCAAACGCCGAATATAAAACGATTCGTTCCACACGGACCACATCTTTAGCAGCAGGGTCAACAGAAGAATCAGAACGAGTCCCCCTCAGTAAAACGTTAGTTCCTGTGTTTATACTAGTAATATTCAAGGAATAACCATATTGATCACCCATCAGGCCCTGGATCTGCGAGGAAGTTATACTACCCACTTTAGACGGTAAAAGATAATATCTCTTGGGTTGTTGGGAAGCATTATCGTAACGAGCTAATCCTGGAACTTTCAGACCAACAACATTGGATTCCCAGTCGTAAGGATCCCCAGAGGTAGTTAAAAGAGCATTCATGGTATCAGCAGCCACTCGCTCGGTTGATCCCCTATAAACAACATCCTGCACCTGGTACATGAGGTTATCCATATCCGCAGCCACTAATCCCAGAACCAGAGTAAGGGGGATGAGTGCAAGTAATAAATCCAGGGAAAGAGCATAACCCCTTGAATCACGGTCCAGTAGTCCCACTTTCTTTACTCCCCTATTCTCGTTAATTAAATGAAATAAACAACTCATAAATATTAGTTTCTGAAACTCTTCTTCTTCCATTATAATATGGTCTTAATAATATAAACTAATATGATTTTATTGGTATAAATCTTTTGTTGCGAGTACTAATCTTAACCCCCTACCTCTGGCAATATTTAAAATTCAAAATAACTACAAGCAGTGCCCACCAATCAATAGTCCATCATCCCAGAACCACTATTTTTAAAACATAATCTATAATAATAATGTAAAGGATATAACATATAAAAAATTAGAAAATGATAACTATGGATAGCAGAGGGCAACTTTCCGCAGAATATATACTATTAGTGGGCTTTGTACTGGCCGTTGTACTTATTTTCGCCTGGTATGTTAGTGATCAAAGTGAACAGAACACCATTGCCACCGCAGTAAGAGTGGGTGCCTCCAATGCCTCTGCAGAAATAGGAATTATGAACACCACCACCATGCCTATCCGGGTAAATAAAGTAGATATGACCAGTGGTGAAAAGATCAACATCACCATATTCCTTTCCAATACTGGGCTTTCCCCACAACAACGACAGACTATTCTTGGCGGTGTAGAGCAATCCATAGAATCTGCGGGTTACACTGTAAACAGTCAGATTGACCCGGTATCCAATACGGTCAACACTCTCACCATCGACACTTCCAAACATGATTATTTAATCAAAATATCATGATCACAATCACTTACCTGAACTTTATTCATTACTTAACATATGATCAAAAATAAATTGAGGATTAAAAATGGAAGAAGACTTTAAAATAAAGAAAACAGAAAGTTCCAAACCCAAAAAAAAGAGAAATATTAACAAATGGGGACTGGGCATCGCTTTATGTTTTATTGCCATAGGTTTAGTATGGTACGGTGTAAATTTAGGAATCATACCCCTTAGCTTCCTCCAGGAACAGGCTGGACCCATTATCCTGGTAATAATCGGAGTTTTAATTCTGATTAAATCATTTTAACCAATCAATTAAAATCAGATTCTAAGAACTGATCTTACATTTTATTTTAATTTAAGAGGTTTTAAATATGAAACAGTTACTGGAAAAACTATCCAATGCATCCGGAGTATCTGGATTTGAAGACAATGTTCGCAACTTAATGATGGAAGAGTTAAAAGGATTTGTGGATGAATTAGACGTGGACAATATGGGTAACCTCATCGCCATCAAGAAAGGAAAACCAGATGGTAAAAAGGTAATGTTAGCCGCCCATATGGATGAAATCGGCCTTATAGTGAGGTATATAGATAAAAATGGATTCATCAAGTTCTCCAAACTGGGAGGAATCAACGATCAGATGCTTCTTAACCAGGAAGTGTACATCCACAGTAATGGTGAAAAGATACTGGGTGTGATTGGAAGTAAACCTCCACACCGGATGAAGGCCGCTGAAAAGAAGAAACCAGTAGAATACGAGAACATGTTCATTGATATCGGTGCTTCCAGTAAAGAAGATGCCGAGGAAATGATCAATGTAGGAGACCCCATCACCATTAAACAGAAATTTGCTGAACTTAAAAATGATCTGGTAATGGGAAATGCCATGGATAACCGTGTGGGCTGTGCCATTCTCCTGGAAGTCATGAAAAGAGCCCGGAGCGACGCCACTATCTGCGGAGTAGGAACTGTGCAGGAGGAAGTGGGCCTCAAAGGAGCTAGAACTGCTGCTTTCCGTATCAATCCGGATATGGCTCTGGCCCTGGATGTGACTATCTCTGGTGACCATCCCGGTATGAAGGAAGAAGAAGCCCCAGCCAAAGCAGGTAAAGGACCATGTATCATACTCACCGATGCCAGTGGAAGGGGAATTATCACTCACCCCCAGGTTAAGGAACTGTTGATTCAGGTTGCCGAGGAAGAGGAAATACCATACCAGATAGAGGTCAGTGAAGGAGGAACCACCGATGCCACTGCCATTCACCTCACCAGAGAAGGTATTCCCACGGGAGTAATTTCACCACCATCACGATACATCCACACCCCCGTGAGTGTGGTAAATATCAAGGATGTGGAAAACGCAGTAAAACTTATATTAGCAGTGCTTAACCGACTTTAACACTGCATAATTTTATTTTTTAATGATTAACAGTTATCTACAATATAGTTTCCAAGATAAAATCTTCATTTAATAAAAGAGATTTCCAAATAAAATTCCTCAAATAAAAACTTTCCTAACGCTAAAAACATAAGAATAAAAGGGATTGGTTATGGAACAAAAAATAGCTTTAATGTTCATGATACTGTTGATTCTGGGAGCAGTGGGCATTAACAAAATCATACAGGATTCCAACACAAATACTACCCAAAATAACCAACAGAATACCGAAGCCAGTCCACAGAGCACAACAGCCAACCCCCAAACAAGTCAACCAACTGGCAATGTGGATTCCAGCAGTTCAGGTGATGGATCTTCCAGTTCTGAGTCTCCCAGCAATACCAACAATGGAGCGAACAATTATATTGAAACCCCTTCCGGTTCTTCATCCAGTTCCAACTCCAAACGCCAGTACGCATAATTTGTTGGAAAATAAAGAAGATAAAATTGGATTAAAAAAGATTTAGTTCACTAATTCATTCTAATAATTCATTTTTATATTATTATTTCTAATTTTAAAAATAAATAAGTGAATTAAGGAAAAATAAGTGAATTATTAAATATTTACTTACACTACAACCAGTTTACACACATCTAAGTGAGTATTTTCCCCAGATTAATCCTTATTTTCAATTCCAGAAACAATCTCAATACCATTGTTATTGATCTCGTAGGTCATGAACTGGGTGGGCGTTTTGGTACTTCTCATTTTCACTATATCCATAACCCTCTCCCGGCGGCCAGTATAGGGATTTTCACGTTTCATAACTTTTATGGCTCCGTAAACTGAGAACAGTGCTATTTCATTGAATTCACGGGAGGTTGCACTATCCAGGATGATGAGTGCCGTTATGTTGCGTTTTTTCAATTCATAAACCATGAGGTCAAAACGGTCCCTGAATTCGTAAGGAGTGAGTTTAGCTGTGTAACTTCCAATGTTATCAATTACCACTGTTTCTGTGTCTTCAGGGAGGTCTTTGAGGAATTTGGAGAAATTACCCTTCATCGCCCCCACATCAATACTGATCTCGGCTTCAGTTACCCGAGCCCGGACACCAGCCAGTTCAATGAACCGTAACATACCGTTGTCGGTGAAAGATTTTATATCCCAACCAAAAGTTTCTCCCTGTGTAAAAAGATCATCTGAATCTTCTTCTGTGGTAATATAAACTGTTTTAAGGTTTTGTTTGCTACTGGTTAGGGCAAATTGTAATCCAAATATGGTTTTTCCTGAACCTGCGTCTCCGGTGAGTAAGATACTTTTCCCTCGGGGAAGTCCACCTGTAAACTGATCTATTCCGTCTATTCCTGTTTTGATTCGTTCCAAGATTAAACCCCCAATTAAATCCATATTTAATCGGTTGTAATTATTTTATTAAGTTAATATCATCCCATGATTTAATTAACTATCATCCCATGAAAGTGTAAATTCAAATGAACACTTATTATTACCTTCCAGAAGACACTGGCTTTGTTCAGCATGTCCGTGGAGGGAAGTCCAGGTGAAACTGCGTATAACAATCACCCGACAAATTAAACAAAATATAGGGCTAACAGTTCCTTCACTTGCCCAGGGACAGCTATCAAAATTCAAATGACCTTTTCTGCCTTCAACCTCACTATCAGTTCCAATTCCCAGGTTGGACATGAATTCACCAATCCATGAGAGGTAGCATTGGAATAACATCTTAGAATCAGCTAAAGCTTCATCTCCCCTATTTATCCGGCATTTCTCCATTTCCTCCAGGAAACGGGGCTTCATGTTTTTCTCAAACCGGTCGGCAAAACTGCGGGCGATATTATCCCTAACCTGAGGAGGTATGTTAGATGCAAATACTGGTAGGGCACTTACCATGAAACTGGAAAGCTCTCCCCGAGCTTTATCCTTAAGTAACTCTTCCCTTTCCTTGGCTTCCCTTCTACGCTGGGTAACGTCACGGAAAACCAGAGCCACACCAATTATACCCCCATTTTCATCTTTAATAGGGGCACTACTATCATCAATAGGTATTTCTGAGCCATTTTTGTTGATCAATAAAACCGGGTGTGGTAAATCGATAATAGAATCATTTTCAACCACCTTCACCACCGGATCATCAACTGGTGCACCAGTTTCTTCGTGTACAATCCTGAAGATCAGAGACAGTGTTTGGCCAATGGCTTCATCTGGACCCCACCCTGTTAAATTACTGGCCACTGGATTCATGAATTTGATTTTACCCTCTTTATCCGTGGCAATAACGGCATCACCAATACTTTCCAGGGTAGTAGATAACCATTTTTCACTTTCCTTGAGTTTACTCTCCATTTGATGCTTGTAGAGGGCTACTTCCACTGCACTGTGGAGTTCACGGTCTTCAAATGGTTTGATTATGTAACCGAATGGTTCGGTGATTTTGGCTCGTTTCAAGGTCCTCTCATCAGAATAAGCAGTTAAATATACTACGGGAATATCATAGGCATCCCTTATTTTTTGGGCAGCCTCAATACCATCCATTTCACCCTTAAGAACAATATCCATTAATACTAAATCTGGCCGGTTACTGACTACATTCTCCAGGGCTTCTTCCCCCGATGGTGTTATGGCCGTGACTTCATAACCAAGGCCTTCAGCACGGTGTTTAATATCCATGGCCACTATGCTTTCATCTTCAACAATCAAGATTTTAACTTCAGACATGCCATTCCCCATTCATATCACAGTTATTGCAAGTTACATTATGTTTTAAACCTTATAAGATTTATTATTGTTTATACCTAATTAGCACAGTATAATGATAAAAATGATTAATCCTTCCCTTGATGAAGATGATAGTAAATTTTACGCGCTAAATTAGTGTCTATGCTCTTTACATCTGCTATTTCATCCTCACTTGCATTTTGAATTGATTTTAAGTCACCAAAATGTCTAAGGAGGTTCATTTTACGTTTGGGTCCAACGCCCGGGATTTCATCCAGGAGGGAACTTTTAAGCCTTTTATCCCGGAGGTTTTTATGGTACTTCACAGCAAAACGGTGAGCCTCATCTCTCACATACTGTAATATATGCAAAGCAGGTGAATTAGGCGGCAAAATAAGCGGAATAGATACTTCAGGGATGAATACCTGTTCAAACTCTTTAGCCAAGCCTATTACTCCTGTTTTCAGATCCAATGAATCTAAGACTTCAGTGGCCACGTTTAACTGGCCACGACCCCCATCGACCACTATTAAATCTGGAGGAGTTTCACCTTTACTCTTTAATTTCTCATACCGTCGAGTTAATACTTCTCTCATCATACCATAATCATCTGGACCTGGTGTTTCCAGTTTATACTTGCGGTACTGGTTTTTGGATGGTTTACCATCTTCAAATACTACCATGGAAGCAACTGCCATCTCCCCGGCCAGATTAGATATATCAAAGGCCTCTATGCGACGGGGAATTCTGGGTATTTTCAAGTAGGTTTTAAGGTCAAGTAATGCTCCTCTGGCCTGTTTATGGTGGTTTAAAATTATACTGGCATTTTTGGTAACCATTTGAACCAGACGATGCTCTAATCCCTCCTCGGGCACCCTCAGGTGAATTAGTGCCGCATCTTTTTCTACTCCGTGGTTTTCCAGTTGACCCTCCTCATTTCCAGTAGAGGATACATTAATGTAGTTCCCCTCATCCCCTTTACCCGGGCTCCCTGCCTGTACTTTATCCGACAGCCACTTCTCAATAATATCCTTATCTTCGATCATCACCGGTAATAATATTTCTGCCGGCACCTGTCGGGGGCCAGAGTAGAACTGTTTAATGAAAGCAGCTAATATCTCAGGGATGGAGTAATCCTGGGCTCCTTCCATGAGAAAATCCTCTTTTCCCATGATCTTCCCCTGGCGTACTCGGAAGACAACTACCACCACCACTTCCCCATCATTAGAGGAGGCTATAACATCCTGGTCAAGGCTGCGGTTGAATTCCATTTTCTGTTTTTCCATTACCTCCCCTAAGGAGAATAACTGATCCCGAATAACCACTGCCTTTTCAAAGTCATGGTTTCTAGCTGCCTGGTCCATCTCTTCCCGTAAAAGGCTCATAACCTCCTTTTGCCGACCTTCCAGGAACATTTTAACCTTTCCCACATTTTCATGGTACTCCTCCAGGGAAACCTGACCACTGCAGGGTGCCGGGCACAGATCAATCTGATAATTGAGGCAGGGCCCATCCATACGTTTACAATCTCTGAGCTGGAATACGGGCTTTAAAAGTTTTAACAGGCTTCGAACTGAGGTTACGTCAGTGAAAGGGCCGTAATAATGTGAACCATCCTCCCGGACAGAACGGGTGATTAGCAGGCGGGGATAGTCTTCGGAAGTTATCTGAAGGTAGGGATAACGTTTATCATCCTTGAGGCGGATGTTGTATCGGGGTAAATATTTTTTTATAAGGTTAGATTCTAAAATAAGGGCTTCCTTTTCTGTGTCCGTTACCAGGTAATCCAGGTGGTGAAAATGGCGCATTAAAACCCGGGTTTTGGGATCTTCAATTTCTTCTTTAAAGTAACTTTTAACCCGTTTTTTAAGGGATTTTGCCTTTCCAACGTACAAAATCTCATCTTTAACATCCTTAAAAAGGTAAACACCCGGTTTTTCTGGTAAATCATTGGGGTTGCTGATTGTAGCCGACAAAATCTAATCCTCTTTAGTTATCAGTTGAAAAATAATTCACTTAAAAAGTAAACTGTGTGTAGTCTTGATCATTTTTTAGTCAATCAGTTTAAAATAGGTATGGAGACCGGGGTTTAATACCCCATAAACCGGGTTTAAATAGCAGAATCCAACTATTTTTCTGGCATTAAATCCTCCCTTTCCTGTGGATACGCAACATCGGGATTTTTAACTATGAATGACTCTTCCAGATCCTGGTACATCGAGCGAGCCAGGTCCAGGGGAATTCCCAGAGCCATGTACTCCTCCGGGAACCAGCGGTTGCCAGTAGGATCCAGTGGCCCTATAAAAGCCGTGCCTTCCGGAGTTTTTTCAGCCATGTGGGCAGGATAAGTGACCATGGTGGCACAGGCCGGGCCGAAAGGAGCTATTATGGAGTTGAATGGGTTTTCTGTTCTAAAGTGAATTAAACTGCACAAGTTTCTTATCTGCTGCCCAGTTCCAAAACATAATACCGATCTAAGGTCCAAGTCAGTACCTTCTTCATCCGGGGAGAAGTCTTCACAGGATCTTATCACCAGATACTTACCCGGTACAGTTATCGGACCAATTGATTCTCTGAATTTGTCGAATATCTCGGGACTGGCTTTTAGATGCTCGGCCATGCCTCCCCTGAAGTTTTCATGGCCGGTGGATACAAAATAACGAATATAAGGTGATATTTTCCGGGCAAACCCCAGCCAGGTTATGCCCCCCATACACACTCCCTTAAGGCCATCGTGGCCCAGGTAAAGGGGAGGGGTTTTCCTGGTGGCTGCTATTAACAGGGCTTTGGCAGCGCAGGAATCAATGGAAACCAGTGGTTTGGCATCTTCCGGAACATCATTCTGACCGTAAATACATAAAGGTGTGGTTTCAAGTCTCCCTGCTCTTCTTAAAGCTTTTCCAATTTGGTTAACGGTGTTTAACATGTTTGATCCCCACTAATACATCGGGCATAACCATCCGGTGGATGATTAACCCCACCCTGAAGTTCTATCGTATTTTATTGTACCCTGGGATCCCCTAAGGTATGCCCCACTGATCCGAACTGTTCATAAAATCAGTGCATATATATACCATAGTTAGGATAGGATAATATAATCTGTTTTTAGATCTGACAATGAAATTAATTAATATTTTTGTTTTTACAAGAGAGGATTGATAAATGAGAAAATTTGAACTTGTATCAAATTATAAAGCATTAGGAGACCAGCCTAAAGCTATTAAATCTTTATCCCGTGGAATAAACAAAGGAATGAAACATCAAACCCTTTTAGGGGTTACTGGCTCGGGTAAGACTTTCACCATGGCCAATGTAATCAAAGAAGTACAGAAACCAACTCTAGTTATATCTCATAATAAAACACTGGCTGCTCAACTCTACGAGGAATTTAAAGAGCTGTTTCCTAATAATGCCGTGGAATACTTCGTCAGTTACTACGATTATTACCAGCCCGAAGCCTACGTGCCACAGAGCGATACCTACATTGATAAAGAGGCATCTATCAACGAAGAGATTGATATGATGAGGCATAGCACCACCCAGTCTCTCCTTAGCCGGGAAGACGTTATTGTGGTCTCCAGTGTATCCTGTATCTATGGTATCGGTGCACCCGAAGACTATGGAAACCTGGTACTGCAACTGGAAATGGGGCAACAAGTTGAACGGGAGGAAATACTCGCCAAACTGGTTGAAATGCAGTATGAAAGAAACGATATTGACTTCAGCCGGGGAAAATTCAGGGTAAGGGGAGATGTGATAGAAATATTCCCAGCCCAGGGAAAAACCGCCATCAGAGTGGAACTCTTCGGTGATGAAGTGGATGGCCTATCATTCATTGACCATGTAACTGGCCAGATGAACCGTCAAATGGATAAAATCGTAGTTTTTCCCGCCAAACACTTCGTTACCTCTCCTAAAAAAATGGATAATGCCATAAAAGGAATTGAAGAAGAATTGGAAGACAGGTTACGTGTTTTGGAAGCTGAAAACAAATTAGTAGAAGCCCAGCGCCTGGAGCAGCGTACCAGATTTGACCTGGAAATGCTTAAGGAAATGGGGTACTGCCAGGGGATTGAAAACTACAGTATGCACATTTCCGGACGTAAGTGGGGTGAAACCCCATACAGCCTATTGCGTTACTTCCCCGATGATTATCTGACTATTATTGATGAATCCCACGTTACTGTACCCCAGATCAGGGGTATGTATGCTGGTGACCGGGCACGTAAAGATGTTCTGGTTGATTACGGGTTCCGACTGCCATCGGCCCGTGAAAACCGGCCCCTGAATTTTGAGGAATTCGAAAGCCTAGAGAATCAGGTGATCTACGTATCTGCCACCCCTGGAAAGTATGAAATGAACCTGTCCCAACAGGTGGTGGAACAGATCATAAGGCCCACTGGCCTGGTGGACCCGGAAGTTATACTGAAACCAGTTCAGGGCCAGGTAGACCATTTACTTACCAAAATCCAGGAAAAAACTCAGAAAAATCAACGGGTTCTGGTAACCACCTTAACCAAACGCATGGCCGAAGACCTTACTGATTACTATGCCCGGGCAGGTATCAAGGTGAGATACCTCCACTCTGAAATCAGCACCCTGGAAAGGATCGATATCATCGATGACCTGCGCCGAGGCGAATTCGACTGCCTGGTGGGGGTTAACCTACTCCGGGAAGGTTTAGACCTTCCAGAAGTGGGTCTGGTGGGTATACTGGATGCCGATAAGGAAGGATTCCTTCGTTCAGAACCAGCACTGATACAGACCATTGGCCGTGCTGCCCGTAATGTGGAGGGCCAGGTGGTTATCTACGCCGATAAAATAACTGATTCTGTCCGTAACGCAGTTGATATCACCAACCATCGACGGAAATTACAGTTGAAGTACAATGAAGATCACGGAATTACTCCCCGCAGCACAGTACGTACCCTGAAAGAAAAACCCGAGAAAAAAGAGGTTATAATGCGTGACGATGTGGAAAAAATGCCCAAGGACGAACTTCGCCTGCTTATAAAAGATTTGAAGGAAGAAATGAAAAAAGCAGCCAGTCGACTGGATTTCGAAGAGGCAGCCAACATCAGGGACAAAATACTGATTTTGGAAGGAGTTTCCAAATAATTAGATTTTTAAATGGAATATTGAACGTATTAATTTAGAATAAACCTGTTTAACCGGTTTTAAGTCTAGAAGGAGTTTCAGACTGATGAATAATAAGAAAGATAATATTTTAATTAAAGGGGCCAGGGAACACAACCTTAAAAATATTGACCTGGAGATTCCCCGTGACAAATTCGTGGTGATCACCGGGTTAAGTGGTTCTGGGAAGTCCTCCCTGGCCTTTGACACCATCTATGCCGAAGGACAGAGGCGTTACGTGGAATCCCTCTCGGCCTATGCCCGGCAGTTTCTGGGCCAGATGAAAAAGCCAGAAGTGGATTACATTGAAGGACTGTCACCCGCCATATCTATTGACCAGAAAACAACACGAATGAACCCCCGTTCCACTGTGGGGACTGTGACTGAAATATACGATTACCTCCGGCTCCTGTTTGCCCGGATTGGGACTCCCCACTGTCACCAGTGTGGTCAACCCATTAGCCAGCAGACCGCCGGCCAGATTGTGGACGGTATTCTGCAAAAAGAAGAAGGAACCAAGGTACAGATTTTAGCACCATTAATCCGGGATAGGAAGGGTGAACACCAGAAAATATTTGAAGACCTTCGGCGTAAGGGATTTGTCCGGGTGCGGGTGGATGGGGAAGTCCACAGCCTGGACCATGAGTTCCAGCTGGAGAAAAACTTCAAGCACAGCATAGAAGTGGTGGTGGACCGGCTCGTTATCAGATACGATCGTGACTTTGAAACCCGTCTGGCAGATTCTGTGGAAACTGCCCTGGAACTGGGTGAAGGCCTCCTAATTGCAGTTTATGGTAGTGGTGAGGATGTAACCGAGAAGATCTACAGTGAACACTTTGCCTGCACAGACTGTGGAATCAACTTCGAGGAGATGAGCCCCCGGATGTTCTCCTTTAACAATCCCCACGGGGCCTGCCCCGAGTGTAATGGGTTGGGGAGTAAAATGGAGATTGATGCTGATCTGGTGGTTCCTGACCCGGCATTATCTTTAAATGAAGGAGCTATCCTGCCCTGGAGTAAATCCAAACACCGTGATAACTACTACGGACAGATGTTACAGGCAGTAGCTGACCACTACGGTTTCAGCATGGACACCCCCTTCCAGGATCTACCCACCAAATACCAGGAGATTATACTCTACGGTTCACCGGATAAAGTGGAATTTGTTTTCCAGCGAAAAAATCGCCTGCACCGTGTTAACCGCTATTTTGAAGGAGTAGTGCGGCGTATGGAACGTATTTACATGGAGACCAAATCCAACTACATGCGCAGTTATATGGGCCATTTCATGAGTGACCGTAAATGTCCGGCCTGTAACGGAACCCGGCTGCGGCCCGAAAGCCGTAGCGTAACTGTGGGTGGTATGACCATCCCCCAAGTAGTGGAGATGCCCATTAAAAGTTCCTATGATTTCTTTGAATCATTAAAATTATCCAAAAGGGAACAGTTTATTGGTCAGGAAGTTTTGAAAGAGATAAAAGAACGTTTGAAGTTTTTAAAGGATGTAGGTCTGGACTACATTACCCTGGCCCGATCTTCAGGAAGTTTATCTGGGGGTGAGGCCCAGAGGATACGCCTGGCCACCCAGATCGGTTCCGGGCTGGTGGGTGTGCTGTATATCTTGGATGAACCCAGTATTGGCCTGCACCAACGGGATAACCACCGCCTCATTGAAACCCTTAAGAAGTTGAGGGATATCGGTAACACCCTCATTGTGGTAGAACACGATGAAGACACCATATTACACGCTGATTATGTGGTGGACATTGGTCCCGGTGCCGGGGAACACGGTGGCTGGATTACCGCCACTGGAACTCCCCAGGAAATAATGGAAAACCCTGATTCTATAACCGGCCATTACTTATCACGTCAGGAAACCATACCCCTACCTTCATCACGTACCCCTCCTAATGGTAACTACCTAACAGTGAAGGGTGCCCGGGAACATAACCTAAAAAACATCGATGTGGAATTCCCCCTGGGGGTTTTCACCTGCATCACCGGTGTTTCTGGTTCCGGGAAAAGTACCCTCATCAACGACGTGCTCTACAAGGGATTATATGGAACTCTTAACCATAAACACATGAACCCTGGTAAACATGACGATATAACCGGTAAAGAATACGTGAATAAAGTCATTATCATTGATCAGTCCCCTATTGGACGTACACCCCGTTCCAATCCGGCCACCTACACTGGTGTGTTCACCTACATCCGGGAAATATTCGCCCAGACACCCACTGCCAAAAAACGTGGCTACAAACCAGGAAGGTTCAGTTTCAATGTTAAAGGTGGAAGGTGTGAAGCCTGTACCGGTGATGGTATAATAAAAATTGAAATGCACTTCTTGGCCGATGTTTACGTTCCCTGTGAGGTTTGTAAGGGTAAACGATATAACAAGGAAACTCTGGATGTGCGTTACAAGGGTAAAAACATTTCAGAAGTCCTGGACATGACTGTGGAAGAAGCTCTGGAGTTCTTTGAGAACATCCCCCGTATAAAGAAGAAACTGCAGACCCTGGATGATGTGGGTTTAAGTTACATCAAACTGGGACAGCCCGCCACCACTCTCTCGGGTGGAGAAGCCCAGAGGGTGAAACTGGCCAAGGAGTTGAGCAGACAGAGCACGGGGCGCACCCTGTACATTCTGGATGAACCCACCACTGGATTACACTTTGCAGATATTAAAAAGTTACTGGAAGTACTGGAAAGATTGCGTGACGGTGGAAACACGGTAATAGTTATTGAACACAACCTGGATGTTATCAAAACCGCAGATCACATCATTGATCTGGGACCCGAAGGTGGTGATGGTGGTGGAACAGTTGTTGCCCAGGGAACACCAGAAGAAATAGCCGCCAGTGGTTCCCACACTGGAAAATTCTTAAGTGACATCCTGAACCCGGATAAAAATTTGGTTAGTGAAAGGGAAACCTTGAATCCAGATGTTAAATCAGGAGAAGAATTAAGTGAGTCTGGCTCCAAAAACCGGGCCAAATAACTTGTTCTTCCCTTTTCACCGGGATAAAATATTTTTAAATTTAATTTCTACATTTTTTTAAAATAGTGATCCCTTTTTTTAATTCTGATTATTTTATATTTTCTTAATCAGATATCTTAAAACAACAGTTCCCTATCATCTGGTTTTATCGTTAACGTAGCTTAAGCTATATTATTTTTACATCTACCAGTGGTTTATTATTAAAAGTTTTATCACTGATTTTTTTAACTTGGTGTTATATCAATATAACAAATGATTAAAACTAGATCAAAACAACTGAATATATCCTAAAAAATTTATAAACCCCTTTAATTTAGCCATCACAGCCCAATAATCAACAGTTATCTTTACAAATCCCCCCTAGAGAATAATGACTCTAAAAATATCCCTCGGACAAGATATTCCAGTTCATTTGTGATGGATAATCCCTAGGACATGGAGAATATTTATTAAGTTGTGAATAGGGGTAAATTACATGTATAATAAAGAACATAAAACACTTAACATTTTATTAAAAAAAGGAGGTAAAATATGGTCTCCAACGCGGTGATGCTGACTTTCTTATATGCCATAGAACCTGTATATAATGTTTTGAATATGTCCCTCAGTGAGGATTATTTCCGTTTATTAATGTTAATTGTGGTAGTGGTTCTGGTAGCTATTCTCGCCGAAAGAATTGAAAAAATAAGAAAATTAAATGAATTAAACCAGAAATTAAAAATTCAAACTGATAAACTGGAAGATGCTAATCAGGAACTGGAAGCATTTGCTTATTCGGTATCACACGATTTGAGAGTTCCATTAAGAGCCATAGACGGCTTTTCCCGCATACTGGTAGAGGATTATGAGGACAAACTGGACGAAGAAGGGATAAGGCTCCTTAACATTGTAAGGGACAACACCGCTAAAATGGGACATCTCATTGACGATATTCTGTTATTATCCCGGGCCAGCCGCCAGGAAATGAAACTCAATGAACTGGACATGACTGCCCTGGCCAACAGTGTTTACCAGGAATTCCAGACTGATGTGGAAGGAAGGGATATCCAGTTCACTGTGGGTGACCTGCCCCATGCCTACGGTGACCGGGCCATGATGGGCCAAGTATTCCAGAACCTCATTGGAAACGCCATTAAATTTACCCGTAGCCGAAACCCAGCCCTAATTGAAGTAGGGGGAGAAGTAAAAGATAAGGAACTGGTTTACTATGTCAAAGATAATGGTGCGGGTTTTGACATGAAATACATCAACAAATTATTCGGACTTTTCCAGAGATTACACAGCCCAGAAGAGTTCGAAGGAACTGGTGTAGGACTTTCCATAGTACAAAGGGTTATTAGACGGCACGGAGGCCGTGTGTGGGGTGAAGGATCCGTGGATGAAGGTGCAACCATCTTCTTCGCCCTCCCTAAAGATATGCCCAAACAAAAGTGAGAATATTCCAAAAATTTTAATGTAAATCAAAATGAAACAGTATAAATAATCAAATGGACGGTGTGTTTAATGGATTTAGAAGAGGCTGATATTTTACTGGTGGAAGATAACCCTACCGATGCCGAACTTACCATGAGGGCACTAAAAAGGAAAAATCTAGCCAACCAGGTAGTATGGGTAAAGGACGGAGCAGAAGCCCTTGATTTTATATTTGCCACAGGTCAGTTTGCCCACCGAAATGTGGAAAACTTTCCAAAACTCATATTATTAGATCTGAGAATGCCTAAAATAGATGGGCTGGAAGTACTGCAGCGGATCAAAGCTGATGAACGAACCAACCGCATCCCCGTGGTTGTTTTAACTTCATCCCAGGAAGACCGGGATATTGTGGAAAGCTACAAGTTAGGAGTAAATAGTTACGTCAGCAAACCCGTAGAATTCGATGATTTCATCGAAGCAGTATCCACCCTCGGATTTTACTGGATGTTAATTAACAATCCCCCTAATGATTAATAGGATTCCATACCCTTTAATCATATAACTTAACCAAATTATTAGAATAATCCAACTAGTGGTAACCTTAATGAGTAATTCCCCAGTGATTTTATGGAAGAAGAGATTAAAGTCTTGATCCTGGAAGATGTTCCTTTGGACGCCGAACTGATAGAAAGGGAACTTAGAAAAGAAGGTTTTGATTTTACCAGTCATCGTGTTGAACGGGAAGAGGAGTACCGTAGTGAAGTGGAAAAATGGAACCCCCACATAATACTGGCTGACCATTCCCTACCCCAGTTCGACGGAGTCTCTGCACTTAAAATAGCCCATGAACAATCCCCCACCACGCCATTCATATTTGTCAGTGGTAAGATTGGGGAAGAATTCGCAGTAGAGATGCTTAAAAAAGGAGCAACAGACTACGTTCTAAAACATAACCTATCTAAACTAGGATACGCTGTGCGAAGAGCCCTCACTGAGGCTCAGGAACATTTGGAGAAGAAAATAGCCCAGGAAGCACTCCTGGAAAGTGAAAAAAAATATCGGGCACTTTTTGAAAAAACCAAAAACCCTACTATAGTGTTTACTGAAGACGGGAGTTTTAATGATTTCAACCAGGCCACACTTGATTTTATGGAGGCAGAACCAGAAGAACTCCTCCAGCAGAAAATTCATCACTTCACACTCCCCGAAGCAAGCCCCGTGCAGTTAAAAGACTGGACTGCCGGGAGAATAGTGGAGTTACCCCTGAAGATCAAAGGTGAAGTTAAAATACTAGAATTGACCATCACCCCGGTAGAACTGGGTGATAATAGAATAATTTTCGCCACTGGTCGGGACCTCACCCATCAGAAAAGAATGGAAAACGCCCTGAAAGAAAGTGAAGAAAAATACCGGCTCCTGGTTGAAAACCAGACCGACATGGTGGTTAAATTCGATCCCGAGGGAAAAGTTCTCTTTGCCAGTCCATCTTACTGCGAGGTTCTGGGACGTACCGAGGAAAGTATTCTGGGAAGTAATTTCCTCCCCCTGGTACACCAGGATGACCTTAAAAAAACCCAGAGAGCCCTGGAAAAACTACACCGACCCCCTTACGTAGTGTTCCTGGAGCACCGCCTACTAACCATGAATGGTTGGCGGTGGATTGCCTGGGCAGATAAAGCTATAATGAATGAACAAGGAGAACTGGAAGCATTTGTAGGAGTGGGACGTGACATAACCGAACGTAAACTGGCTGAAGACAGAATAATGAGATCCTTAAAGGAAAAGGAACTGTTACTCCGGGAAATTCACCACCGGGTTAAAAATAACCTGCAGATCGTATCTACCCTGCTGAGTCTGCAGTCATCTAAAATTAAAGACCAGAAGGTTATTGATCTCTACCGGGAAAGTCAAAACCGGATACTTTCCATTGCCCTGATACACGAAAACCTGTACCAATCCGAGGATTTAACCAACATCAACTTTGCCAGCTATGTGAAAAACCTTATCAATGACCTTTTCCATTCCTATGGTGTGGATCCCAACCAGATACGGATAGAGATGGATATAGAAGAGGTTATAATGAACATTGAAACAGCAATACCCGGGGGGCTCATTGTAAATGAACTCATCTCCAACACCCTTAAACATGCCTTCCCCCAGGGCCAGGGAAAAATACACCTGGAATTAACCAAAAAAGATGGCAACCACATTTTAAAAATCAGGGACAACGGAAAACCATTCCCTGAAGACTTTGAAGTTGCTGAAACTGATACTCTGGGAATGAAATTGATTTTGAACCTGGTTCAGCAGTTAGATGGAAAAATAACTTTAAATAAAACTAATAAAGAATTTACAATTGAATTTAAGGAACTCAAATATAAGGAGCGGATCTGATGACCGAATCCCGGATACTGGTGGTTGAAGACGAAGCAATAGTGGCCATGGGCATAAAACAAAAACTGGAAGACCTGGGTCATCACGTAGTGGACACGGTTTACACTGGTGAGGACGCCGTTGGAACAGCCTTAAAAACAGAACCTGACCTGATTTTAATGGACATTGTTCTTAAAGGGAGTATGGATGGTATTGAAGCTGCGGCTAAAATACGCAATCAGCTGGATATACCGGTAATCTACTTGACTGCCTATTCAGACGAGGAAGTTCTGGAAAGGGCCCGTATGACTGAACCCTACGGATACATAATCAAGCCATTTAAAAAGAGCGAACTAAATGCCAATATAGAAATGGCCCTGTATAAACATGCTGAAGATCAAAAAAAGAGCGAAATTGTTAAAAAACAGGTTCTGGCTGATTTTTATGATTTCATTCTTAACTCCAGTCTCACCACCGCTGATCAATCTGAAGAGGAGATCAAAGACACCATCCTCAAAATCTTCGCATCCCGCCTAGAAGAAGATATGAGGCCCCGTTTAGAAAGAGAACTGGGCGATATCATTGAAGAACAGGGTTTAAATGATCTGGAAAGTATTTACAATGCCTACCTGGACTGGGTGGCCAAATTCTTTGCTGGTTTCGGTATCCAAACCAAAATCGATGCTAAAGGACATGTGCACCTTTTCAAATTCCTAAATTGCCCCTGGATTGAGGATGCCAAGAAAAAACCGATTTTCTGCCTTAACTGCCAATCCATGATGCAACAAACATTCGACTGGACCGGTATGGAGGGTAAAGTTGAAAAAAGAACCACCATTGCCGATGGTGCCGACTCCTGCACATTCAAGTTCAATGTACCCTTTATGAAGAAGGAAAAACCCACCCCCTGAACATTAATTCTTTAAACACAAATTTTTTATTAATATCCCCTTATTTTTTTAAAAAATCCCTATTTTTTACACTAACTCAGTATCGATTACACCAAAACTATAAATTAAAATCATGCTAAATGAGGATTGAACATCTAAATAATCAATAGAAATTCAATAAAATACATTAAATTAGGGGAAACACTTAATATTCAATGTAAACCACATCCCCATGAACAAACCTTTAATTAACTATTATGGTGATTTAATGAGCCTGATTATAACTTACGTTGGAAGTAAAGGCTGTGTAATGGCCGGTGACAAGCGCAGTATAGGTTTTTTA
>NZ_JARVXG010000044.1:45000-57949 GCF_029848115.1 Methanobacterium formicicum
CGCAGAGAAAGCACTGGGAAATCTTAAAAAGTTAAATGTTCTGGATCCAGATAAACTACTATCCCTTGATGATGATACCCTAAAAGAAGCAGTTCGCCCGGCAGGATTCTTAAACCAGAAATCCATGTATCTGTTGAACATTACCCGGTTTTTCCTGAATTTAGATGGTGAAATTCCCACCAGAAAGGAAATTTTAAGGGTAAAGGGTGTGGGGAATGAAACTGCAGATTCCATACTTTTATACGCCTATAAACAACCGGAATTTGTGATTGACACTTACACCAAACGAATCTTCAGCCATCTGAGAATAGTGGAAGATAAAATTAGTTATATGTCTCTGAAAAAACTGTTTCAAGATAATTTAAGCCCAAATGTTCCGGTTTACCAGGAATATCATGCCCTTATAGTGGAACATGCCAAAAGATACTATCAAAAAAAGCCATACGGCATCGAATGTCCTCTTAAAAAGTTAATTTAACAGACCAATGTTTGAGGATTAACCAACCACTATGCGGGAATTAACCAACCACTATGCGGGATTTATCCCTTACGTTGCAACCTTTCCTGTTCTTTTTTAATTTTTTCCTCTAAAAGGGTGTTTTTAATCATTATTTCTTCCTGTGTCTTCATTCGCTCGGTGATATCTATGGAAAGAATGAATATCCCCTCGCTCACTGGATGAATACTGAGCTCGAACCAGGCAGTTTTTCCATCAGGATAGATGAACTTGTTATCGAAGTGATCAGAAACTCGCTCCCCCATACAACGCCTCAAAACAGCAAATAACTCTGTATCCTCAATACCAGGATACATCTCCATCATGGTGTGGCCTAAAAGTTCCTCTTTATTAAAATGGCCCTGACGACTCACTGCATCGTTGACGTAGAGGTAAGTCCAATCATAACCAATGATTTGACATCCTTCCATCATGTTATCCAGTGCACTGCGGAATTTTTTTTCACTTTTAGCCAGGGCCTCCTGGAATTGTTTCAGTTCAGTTATATCCAGGAGAGACCCCACACTCTTCTGGGTACCCGGTATCATGCCGATGTCCAAATGAATGTTTTTTACCACTCCCTCCCGGTCCACAAATCTGAAATCGTAGGTCAATGGTGCTAAGGTTGGATCAATCCGCCGGAGGCGATGGTACTCCTTCATCTTCTCCTGATCCTCTTCAGGGATGAATTCTGTCCAGCTCTTTTTACCCTCAATTTCTTCCCGGGAGTAGCCACTCAACTTTTCAAACTCAGAATTAGCCAGGGAAATTGTGGTATCCTCTTCAATAATTACTGTTGCCGCTCCAGTGTGCTCAAAAATAGCTTCATAATAATTTTCAGATGTTTCAAATTCTTTAACTAAGTCATTTTTATAAACCGTGAGTTCAATGACGTGTTTAAGTTCAAAATCATCATAGGGCTTGGTAATGTAACTAACTGGATCAGTGGACTTAGTTTTCTGGCGAAACTCATCAGCATAGGAGGTAGATGGAGCTAAAAATACTGCGGGCAAATCAAGTTGTTTTATTTCCCTCTGGGTTTTAATACATTCATCAGAGGCAATACCATTATCAGAGGATTTTATATCCATTAAAATAAGATCGGGCTTTGTTTCCCTAGCCATGGTGATTGACGTCTTACCACAACCGACCACATGAGGTACTGAATAACCGAAAGATTCTAAAAGCTGTTTAAGGAATGATGTTTCCTCCACATCATCTTCCACCAGAAGTATTTCCAGATGAGTCATTCCTACCCCCTTATATAAAATTTATGGGAAGTTTTATTAATATTTTGCAGTATCCATACCAAAAAGTTGCATAAACCCGGAGAAGTTTAATAATTGATGTTATAAATAAAGAAAGTAGAGGTGAAGAATATAATAAGTGAATTTTTCAGTTAATTTTGAATAATTATTTAATGATTAGAAGATTATTATTTAAATATTAAAGGATTATGGTGACTTAAATGAACTTCCCAACTCGTCGAATGCGTAGACTAAGAAAGACCCCTCAAATAAGGAAGATACTGAGTGAAACAACCCTTCAGGCAGAAGACTTTATTTATCCCCTTTTCATCAAGGAGGAACTGGAAGAGGGAGCTGGAGAACACATTGACACCATGCCTGGCCAGTATCGTTACAGTCTGGAAGATGCCATTGATGAAGCCAAACGTCTGGAAAAATTGGGCCTGGAATCTGTCCTGTTGTTTGGAATGCCTGAGGAGAAGGATGAACTGGGAACATCAGCCTACTCTGATGAGGGAATAGTACAGCAGGCTGTACATCGCCTGAAAAAAGAAACCGATTTGGTGGTCATCACCGATGTCTGCCTCTGCCAGTACACCACCCACGGCCACTGCGGAATAGTGGAAAACGGGAAGATCCTAAACGACGAAAGCCTGCGTTTACTGGCCAAAACTGCCCTGAGCCATGCGGAAGCAGGGGCGGACATAGTGGCACCATCCGACATGATGGACGGCCGGGTGGGGGTTATTCGTGAAATGCTTGATGACGGAGGATTCCAGGATACCCTGATTATGTCCTACGCTGCTAAATATGCATCCAGTTTCTACGCACCATTCCGTGATGCAGTTTGTTCATCACCCTCCTTTGGTGACCGTAAAACCCACCAGATGAGCCCGGCCAATGTGGAAGAAGCCCTGCTGGAAGTGGAACTGGATTTAGATGAAGGTGCAGATATTATAATGGTTAAACCAGCCATGGCCTATTTAGATGTGATCCAGCGGGTTAAAGAAGAATTCAGAATGCCCACCGCTGCTTACCAAGTGAGTGGTGAGTACTCCATGCTCCGGGCAGGGATTGAAGCACAATATCTCACCAACGAGGCCATATACGAGTCCCTGTTATCCATTAAACGGGCCGGTGCAGATCTTATCATATCCCACTTTGCACCAGACTTCCTGGAAGGTAAACTGGACACCATCTGCTGATTGGGGGAAATAAATTGGAATCCAGTTATGTTTCTAAATGCGCCCAGATAGCCTCAGTACTGGAGGTGAGCGGACATCCAAAACCCGGTAATGTGCACCGCACCCAGAACTTCCCGGACATGGTATTTGAAGATTTTCTCCTCAGTGGAATAGCCATTGGAGAGACCATGACCAAAGCAGCAAAACGAGGACTTAAATATAGGGATACCCCGGATAAATGGGAAAAAATCGGGCTGGGCGAACTGATCCTGGAGGCCGTGACTGAAACTGACCACTGGGTGGCCAACAACACCAACTTAGGGATCGTGATGCTAACCACCCCCCTATCCGTGGTAGCGGGAATGTCTGAGGAGGATACGGTTAACTGGGATACTTTCCGGGATAAAGTTGACCAAATAATAAAGTCAACCACCCCTGAAGATGCTGTTAACCTGTATAAGTCCATAAATATTGCGGATGCAGGGGGAATGGGTGAACAGGAGGAACTGGATGTGGCTGCAGAAAGTTCCCTCCAGAAACTACGTGATGACGGGGTAAACATGTTCGATGTACTGGAGATCTCTGCCCCCTGGGATAAACTGTCCTACGAACTCACCCATAAAATGCCGGTCACCTTCAATGTGGGGTATCCCACATTTAAAGAGGTTAAATCAGAATACCAGCTCAACCAGGCCACAGTACAGACCTTCCTCACCATACTGTCCCGGGTACCAGACACCCTCATCAGCCGCAAATTTGGAGATAAAAAGGCACAGGAAGTATCAGAACAGGCCCAGCATATACTGGATCAAGGGGGAATATTGACCAGTGAGGGAAGGGCAGTGGTGGAAAAATTCGACCAGGAATTAATTGACCGTGGTTTAAACCCCGGCACCACCGCAGATTTCACTGCTTCCTCCATTATGGTTTCCTATCTTGATGGCTACCATGACTATAAAACCAAGTTAGGAAATAAATAAAAGGGTATTCTGGTTGAAGTTTCCGGGTATGAGAATATTGAAATGATTCTTAGTTACCCTTGAAATGATTCTTAGTTACCCTAAAATATTAAATTAAATCATCCTTAACCAGTAACCTGGGGAATAATTCCTTATAAAAATGACCCAAAAATAATGAATTCTTAAAATAAATGAAATTCATCCATTGTATCAACTAAATTCGAGGTTCAAAATGTTAGATAAGATCATCAATGAAATGCACCTCTACGAAAAGAAAGTCCTGAAGGCAGTAGGGGAAGCAGGAGGACAGGCCATACCAGAAGATGTGGCTCGAAGTACTGATTTAGATATAAAACAGGTTATGAGTGCTGCGGGGGCACTGGAATCCAAGGGAATCATAGAAATAGAACGTGATGTAGAGGAAGTGCTGAGCCTCGGTCCTTCGGGAGCCACCTACGCCCAGGATGGATTACCCGAAAGAAAGATCCTGGAAGCACTGCACCAGAACCACACCATCCACATGAAGGATCTGGCCCAAAAATCAGGTATTGACCCTTCCGAGGTTAAAATAGCCATTGGATGGATTATGAAGAAAGGATGGGCAGTCTTGGATAAAGGTAACGTTACCATAACCTCTGAGGGAGAGAAAGCCCTGGAAAAGCCAGGTATTGATGAAGTGCTCCTCAAGACCATCATGGATTCCACCAAAATACTCACCCTGGGCGGTTTATCCAATTCCCTAAATGAAGGTTTCAAACTACTTAAAAAAAGGAAAGGACTTATTAATTTAAATAAAAATTCAAGTTACACCCTCACTGCGACTAAGAAGGGTGAAGAAATACTGGAACATGGTTTCCAGATACGGGAGGAAGCCACCCAGCTTACCCACCAGCAGCTTAAAACTGATTCCTGGAAGGACTTACACTACCGTGGTTACGATATCCAGGCGGAGCATCCCCTCATATTCCCCGGTAAGATGCACCCCCTGCAGCGCACCATACAGGAGATCCGGCGCATATTCCTGAACCTGGGCTTCATGGAGACCAGGGGCACCATCTTAGAATCAGCTTTCTGGAACTTCGACTGCCTCTTCCAACCCCAGGACCATGCTGCCAGGGAAATGCAGGATACTTTCTATGTTAAATCACCTCTAACCACTGACTTACCCTCCGAGGATATGGTGGGAAGGGTAAGTCAGGTTCATGAAGATGGTGGTGCCACCGGCAGTGAAGGATGGGGCTACCACTGGGACGTGGATGTAGCCCGCCAATCCGTGCTTAGAACCCACACCACCTGTGTATCAGCCCGTTATCTTGCAGAAAACGAACCACCCCTCAAGATGTTCTCAGTGGGCCGTGTTTTCCGCAGGGAAACCATAACCTACAAGCACCTCCCTGAATTCCACCAGGTAGAGGGTATTGTAGCTGCCGAGGAAATAAACTTCAAGAACCTCCTGGGAATAATCAAAGAATTCTACCAGCAAATGGGCTTTGAAGTCCGATTCCGTCCAGCCTACTTCCCATACACCTATCTATCCACCGAATGTGAGATTTACCTTCCAGAGAAGGAAAGCTGGATTGAACTAGGAGGATCGGGAATGTTCCGTCCCGAAGTACTGGAACCACTGGGCATAGAAACACCAGTAGCTGCCTTTGGCCTGGGAATTGAAAGACTGGCCATGATACAATTAGGAATCAAAGATATTAGGCAGTTATATCAGAGTGACCTGGGATGGCTGCGTAATTTACCAGTAACCCAGACTTACAGTCAAAAGTAGATTTTAAAAAAAAAAACTATTAAACTGGAATTTCCAAATTCCAGAGGGGGAAAGGGATGATAAAACAGTACATTGCCCTGGCGGCCATAGTTATTATCATGGTAGTGGCCACGGTCATCAGCCTGGATATCCTCCCTAACTCTACTATCCCCCTAAGTTCGGTAGAAGTAACAGAGTATCAAGGCCAAGAATTATCTTCAGCCAGCGAT
This sequence comes from Methanobacterium formicicum, assembly GCF_029848115.1. NCBI lineage: Archaea > Methanobacteriati > Methanobacteriota > Methanobacteria > Methanobacteriales > Methanobacteriaceae > Methanobacterium > Methanobacterium formicicum. The sequence continues at coordinate 50,873 of NZ_JARVXG010000044.1, forward strand.
TTTCGTGAAAACTCCATTAAAGGTCCCCAGTATGTGGATATTAACAGTTACCATCTGGAAGTAGATGGACTGGTGGCCCACCCCCGTAATTATACTTACGACCAGGTCAAGAGTTTCCAGAACTATCAGAAAGTGGTTAAACTGGACTGTGTGGAAGGGTGGAGTGTGAACATACTATGGCAGGGCGTTCTGGTGAAAGATATCCTTAATGAAGCCCAGCCATTACCCCCGGCAAACACGGTTATCTTTTATGCTGTTGATGGTTATTCCACCTCTTTTCCCCTGGAATATCTCCAGAACAACCAGATAATAATGGCTTACCAGATGAACAATGCTACTCTTCCCCCGGAGAGGGGATTTCCCTTACAGCTGGTGGCCGAGAGTAAATGGGGTTACAAATGGATAAAATGGATAAACCGTATTGAACTATCCAACAACTCCAGTTACCAGGGTTACTGGGAAAGCAGGGGCTATTCAATAAGTGGCAATCTTAATGAAAGCTTTCTGAAGTGATAATGATATTCTGACTTTACTAACCATTCTATAAGGGCTTTACTAACCATTTTATAAGAATATTAGGAGAGTTAATGTAAATGGATAGAAAAACCACCAAAAAGGCGGTTCATATTATTCTGATGATCCTGATAGTGGTGGTTATTGTCTCCGGCCTGGGAATAACCTATTACCGGAGCATAGAATATATCACCGGAGGATTACTGGATAAAACCCTTTCTTTCCAGCTACACACCCTACTCTTTTTGCCTTTCCTTCTGGTGCTTCTTGTACATCTGTTTTTTTCATGGTTATGGCCTAAGAAAAGGTCAAGGTAGTGGGAGAACAGCACTAGGGAACACTTAAAACCAGGAAGGACCAATAGAATACTATAAATATTAGGTCTTGAATTATAGATGATAACTTAATATTGAACCAATTACATCTTTGAACCAATTACACATGCAGAGAATAATTTTTAACACCCCCTAAATTCCATTTACCACATTATTACCCGAGTTTTAAAGATTTTTTTTTATCGATGTTACCTTTATGGATATTCTTACAATATTAGAGGATGATTATGGTTTCCAGTAACATATTTGGCGCCCGAATCCTGGACCTGGCCCTGGAAGTTGAGGATCACCTGATAATATCTGATCTTCACCTGGGATATGAGGAAGCACTGAACTACCAGGGTTTGATGATACCAAAATTCCAGTATCCCAAGATAATCCACAGGATGGAAGAAATCCATTCCCGTAGCGAATGCTCCCGTATAATTATCAACGGTGACTTGAAACACGAATTTGGGAAAATAAACCGCCAGGAATGGAAGGAAACCCTTAAATTCATAGATTACCTTCAGGAACGATTCCAGGAGATAATCCTCATCAAGGGAAACCACGACCCTCTGACACCCATAATTGCTCAGAAAACCGGGCTGGAGGTTTATAGCAACTATTCAACCGGTAACTTTCAGGTAATGCACGGGGACCGGATCCCGGAAAAATGGGATGAAATTAAAGAAGAAAATATTGTAATAGGTCATGAACACCCTGCAGTGGGGATCAGAAGTGGTGAACGAATAGAAAAAATAAAATGCTTTCTATCCGGAGAGTTCAGGGGGAAAAATTTGATTGTGATGCCCTCCTTTAACTTCATAACCGAAGGATCTGATGTTCTCCATGAAAAACTACTTTCACCATTTCTAAAAGAAATGAAACATGATGAAATGGAAGTTTTTGGTGTTGAAAAATTTGAAACCTTTTACTTCGGAAAAATAAGTCATCTTCTGAAGGTTCAACCAGAACCATATCATTATGACTCTCATTTTATTGATTTTAAATCGTAAACTCTTTAAATCGTGAAAACATCAAATTTTGATTTATAAACTTAAAGTTCCCTAAATTTTAAAAAGAAATTAAGTAACAGAATTAACTGAAAGTATTAGATAAAATGATAACCAAACAGGAAAAAAAATATTCTGATAAAGATATTTACAAAATATTACATCCCTGGGCCAGGGAATGGTTCCAGGGAAAGTTTGAGACTTTTTCTGAGGCACAACGCCAGTCCATAGTGGACATTCACCAGGGAAAGAATGTGCTGGTTTCCTCACCCACTGGTTCCGGTAAAACCCTCACTGCCTTCCTCTCCATAATCAGTGAACTCACCCGCCTGGCGGACCAGGAGATACTGGAAGACCGGGTTTACTGCCTGTACATCTCCCCCCTCAAGGCCCTGGATAACGATATTGAAAAGAACCTGGAGGAACCCCTGAATGAGATCGAAAATATCGCCGGGCGAAAACTGGGAATACTTAAAGCAGTGCGAACCGGAGATACCACCCAGTACCAGCGATCCAAAATGCTTAAAACCCCACCACACATTCTCATAACCACCCCTGAATCTCTCTCCATCCTACTCTGTGCACCCAAGTTCCGGGAGAAACTATCCAAAGTCCGTTATGTGATAATAGATGAAATACACTCCCTGGCCGAGAACAAAAGAGGTGTGCACCTCAGCCTGAGTCTGGAGCGGCTGGAACACCTCACCGGGGGATTTGTTCGCATCGGACTCAGTGCCACAGTTCATCCCCTGGAGAGGATGGCTGAATTCTTGGTGGGTTACGCCTATGGTCAGCCACGGGACTGCCTCATTGTAGATGTTAATTACCTTAAACAGCTGGATATGGAGGTTATCTGCCCGGTTAAGGATATAATAGCCACCGAACCTGATGAAACCTACAAGGCCATGTACCAGATGCTTCACCATCTTATACAGGAGCACCAGACTACCCTTATCTTCACCAACACCCGTAGTGGTACGGAGAGTGTGGTCTTTAACCTGAAGAAAAGGTACCCGGGCAGTTATAATGACCAGAACATTATGGCCCACCACTCCAGCCTCTCCAAAGAGCTGCGTCTGGAAGCCGAAAACAAGTTAAAGGAGGGAAAACTGAAAGTAGTGGTTTCTTCCACCAGCCTGGAGCTGGGGATAGATATTGGTTACATTGACCTGGTGATACTAGTTTCCAGTCCTAAATCCGTCTCCCGGGCCTTGCAGAGAATAGGCCGTAGTGGCCATCAGCTGCATGAGAAGTCCAAGGGAAAAATGATGGTGGTGGACCGTGATGATCTGGTGGAATGTGCACTCATCCTGAAAAACGCCCTGGAAGGCAAGATCGATGAGATACACATCCCGGAAAGCTGCCTGGATGTATTGTCCCAGCAGATCTATGGTATGGCCATTGAACAGCGTTGGGACCTGGATGAAGCCTTCCAGCTTATCCGGGGGAGTTATCCCTACCGTGAACTCTCGGAAGAGGACTATAAAAGTGTACTGAGCTACCTGGCTGGTGAGTACACCCGCCTGGAAGATCGTTATGTCTACGCCAAGATATGGGTGGATTGGGATGAAAACCGCATGGGTAGAAGGGGTAAACTGGCCCGAATGCTCTACTCCACCAATATTGGAACCATACCTGACCGTAGCGCTGCAGTGGTTAAATGTAGTGGTGAGGTGGTGGGACATATTGAAGAAGACTTCATGGAGAAACTGAAAAAAGGAGATAGTTTCGTACTGGGTGGCCGTATCTACCGTTTCAATTATGCCCGGGGAATGAGTGTCAATGTCAGCCCAGCCTCGGGTCCCCCTACCATACCCTCCTGGTTCTCGGAACAACTACCTCTATCCTTTGATCTGGCCCTTTCCATACAGAAGTTCCGGGAAATACTGGAGTGGGAATTTAAAAAGGGTCAGAATAAAGAGGATATTATCCAGTTCATACACCAGTACCTCTACGTGGATGAAAATGCCGCCCATTCCATATACCAGTACTTCCGGGAGCAGTATCTCTATGCCCTGGTCCCCCACCTTAAAACCCTCCTGGTGGAGTATTACACTGGTTTTGGAGGCCGTAAATTCGTGGTGTTCCACACCCTCTTCGGTAGAAGGGTTAACGATGCTCTCAGCCGGGCACTGGCCTATGTTATCGCCCGGAGGTACCGCCACGATGTGATGATCTCCATCTCCGACAACGGATTTTACCTATCCAGTGAAGGGAAAATTGGGGCTCTGGAGGCCTTCCAGGAATTAACCCCTGAAAACCTGGATGAATACCTTAAAGAAGCAATTGACCGTACTGAAACACTGGCCGGGCGTTTCCGGCATTGTGCCGGGCGTTCGCTCATGATCCTGCGGCGTTACAAGGGACGGGAAAAATCCGTGGGGCGCCAGCAGGTTAGGGGTAAGATCCTCCTGAAGTTCGTGAAGGAACTGGATCCCAACTTCCCCATACTTAAGGAAGCCCGCCGGGAGGTTATGGAGGATTTCATGGATGTGAATAATGCCCGGAAAGTTTTAGAACTGGTTGAAAATGGTAAAATGGAAATTAAACAGATTAACACCAAAATCCCATCCCCTTTTGCCTTCAACCTGGTATCACAGGGATATCTGGATGTCCTGAAGTACGAAGAGAGGATAGAGTTCATCCGCAGGATGCACCAGGCCATCATTAAGGAGATTGATGGTTAAATCCCCTATTTTTAATCCCCTCTTTTAATTTAACACACCATTCCCTCACCCTAGTGAAAATCAGCACCAAATATTGCCAAAAGTATTTCCCTTGGTGAGAATCTATTAAAAGCAGGACTTATGAAATGCAATCTAAGTGATCCCAATCCAAAGGGGGATTATTACCTTAGGATAAATAACCTTAGGGATGAATATATTTTCAGAAGATTGAACTTTAATATAATAAGCCACAGGTGAAGGCATGATGAAAAATAACAACACATCAGGGTTGAACGCCCAATTCATACGGGTTGTATGGTGTGATAACGCCAATATAATCCGGGGAAAGGCAGTTCATGTGGATTCAGTTGAGAACCAGAAAGTATCAGTGGGTATTTCCCGTGGCCAGCAGGGGGTCCCGGTGATGTATGATGGTGTAGTGGCTGAATCTGGACTGGATCCAGTGGGGGAAATAACACTCCGGGGAGATATGTCCACATTAACACCATTACCCTACGCTCCAGGTCATTTCCGGGTTATGGGAGACATGTTTCAGGATGGAAAAGTATGGGGGAACTGTCCACGCGGTTTTTTAAAGAAAATGATCAAAACCCTGGAAGAGAAGGGTTTGAAGGTTAAAGCGTCCTTTGAAAACGAATTTTACCTTCTAAAACAGGAAATGACCTTAAATGATAGGAACTCTAAAAACAATAACCGTCCATCCTACCAACCCGGAGATTTTACTCCCTTTGCCTCCACACAATCCATGGATTTAAACTATCCTGTTATTATGAACATAGTTGAATCCTTAATTGCCCAGAACATTACTGTAGAACAGTATTATCCTGAATCCGGGCCTGGCCAACAGGAAATAACCGTGGGGTACTCAGATGCACTGCAGGCTGCCGATAACCAGGTTATATTCCGGGAGACAGTTAAGGCCACTGCCCCCCAACATGGATTAATAGCCTCCTTCCTGCCTAAGATCTTCCCGGATAAGGCCGGAAGCGGGTGCCACTTGCACCTTAGCCTGTGGAAGGATGATAAGAACATCTTACAGAACCAGGACACAGAATATGGTATTGGTAAAACTGCTCAGGCATTTATAGCTGGCATACTGCACCATTTACCTGCACTGATGGCCATAACCACACCAATACCCCGATCTTACCGCAGGATCCGACCCCATATGTGGAGTGGGGCCTTCCAATCCTGGGGTTTCAATAACCGTGAAGCCGCAGTCCGGGTGATCCAGGAAGAAAATGGCAAAATAAAACATTTTGAATTGAAAACTGTGGATGCATCCTCCAATCCTTACCTGGCCATGGGTGCAGTTATAGCCGCCGGACTCCATGGTATTCAGGAGAAGATGAGGTTGGAGGAACCAGTACAGAATGATCCGGCCGCTCTTTCACCAGAGGAAAGGGATGAAAAGGGAATTATACCACTCCCCGGTAATTTGGGAGATGCAATTGATGCCTTAGGGAAGGATAAAACTATATCCGATGCCATGGGGCCTGAACTTTCCAGGTCATATCTGGCAGTAAAGAAAACAGAACATGAAGACCTGCAGGCCATGCATTCCCAGAAGGAAGTTGAACTGTTACTGGAAAAATATTAATTTACCGGGGAATTTTTTTACAGGGTGAATTGGGGTTCCCGGTAAATGGATTCTATCAATTTCTCGGCATGGACCACCTGTTGGGGCTTTCCACTAACTGCCAGCCAGATGGAACCCTCGGCACCTGCCACACCACCGGCAGCCACCAGTTCGGTCTGGGCACCAGTCAAGCTGCAGATGGCATCTGTTTCCGTGAAAACTTCACCCACCACCGGTAACAGGCGTGGGCCTTCTGCCCCCGGGGAGTTTAGTCTTAGTGAAAGGTCATCCAGATCCGTAGAAACTCGTTTTTCCAGCCCCACCGGTAGAATTAAGCGTACCCTGCGCCCTACCACAGCTTGTAATGCTGCTCCAATGGTTCCACCCTGAGGATGACCAATGTAGATGGCAGCTTTCTTTTCAGGAATTTGCAGGGCATTGGCACCCTTCAGTATCACATCACCCTCTTTAAGATCATCAACCACATCGAATATGGTTAAGCCCTTCTTCCAGACACCGTCAACTATGACCACATCCCCTGGAAACCCAGTTTCATCTTTAAGTCGGCCAGATTTACTGGTTAAACCTACTGGTGGTAGTACTATGCCCCTGAAGAACCTTTCTCTGGAAAATCCTCCCAGTTGACCAAGGGATGTTAAAATCTCTTCCGCCACGTAGCCGTTGGTTGTTCCGGCGATTATAACCAGGGTCCCTGATTTTAAGGCGGATTTGATGGAGGGATGGTCCACCAATGCCCGGGCTATCAGTCTCTTACCTGCTGCCGGAGTGATTAAAAACTGTTTCATAACTAAACCACCATTTTCTCCATTTTTATATATTTCCTATTCACCTGCTTATTTTTAGCTCCAAATATCATGAAATAATTTTTTTAGTCCACCATATTTTACCTTAAATAATGATTTTACCTTAAATAAAGATTTAGGGTCTTAGTTTTTTCAAGTTTCTGA
>NZ_JARVXG010000045.1:0-10000 GCF_029848115.1 Methanobacterium formicicum
TATTACGGCTTTGTAGAAACCCTAATTTTTTTTATTTGAAGACAGGTTTTTTTTGTAATAAAAAAAATTTGTAAGTTTTAAGTTGTGTTTTCCTGTTTTCACTTGAAATTACACTTGCATATTTTTAAATACGGTTGATAAAGTATTTATAATGATAAAGGGGAATAATATTATTATGATTCGCAAAATCTATTATTCCCCTGTTCATATTGGGGTTTCAAAGCAGTTAAATCTTTCGGATTTTGGTTTTAAAAATTCTAATATTCAATGTTTAAAAAGATTTTTAAACAAGAATAGCAAATTTAAAGAAAATAAACTGGTGGAATTCATTGAAAGGACATACTATTATGTTAAAATAGCGATAAACAAGTATTCTAATGCCTTTTCAAACCATTTATATTCACAACATACTTTATTCACGATATTAGCAATGAAAATTTACACAAAATCAACATATCGTGAAATCACTGATGTTATTGATGTATCGGACGTAATTAAGAGATATTTGAGAATAAAAAAGGTTCCGCACTTTACAACAATCCAAAAATTCTTTAAACGATTACCTTCAGAACAAATTAGAGAAATTAACCAATTAATACTATTATTAAACGATATTAAAGCAGATATAATAGCATTGGACGGCTCTGGTTTTACGAATGATTATGCAGACAAATATTATGCAAAAATACGGCAAAAAGAAAGAAAAAGCTACATAAAAAACCATTTAACAATAGACGTGAAAACACGTCTTATTTTATATTATCAAACTTCGCGCGGACCAAAATATGATACACAATTTGCAAAACCTGCATTAAGACAAATCAAAAAGTATAAACCAGATTACATAGTAGCAGACAAAGCATATGACACAGAACCAATAAGAAAATGCATAAATGAAGAAATCAAAGCATTTGACCAAATACCCCTCAAAAACAGAGCAAAAAAAGGACAATACAGACTAAAAAGCCCAACAATATTCCGACACAAAATATACAAAAAAAGAAACAACATAGAAAGCATATTTTCAACAATAAAAAGAAAATTTAACGGCACAAACCACAGCAGAAGCACACAACTATCAAACAAAGAAACCAAACTCAAAAACACAATATACAACATCTACAGAACAACACAAATCAACTAAAAAAAAGGGTTTCTACAAAGCCTTAATTTTATTTAATTTTTCAGGGCTGGAAATGGTAAATTAAATTAAATAAAGAAGTAGTCACCGCAAAATTTTGCTTCACTATATATAGCGGCACATCAAAAATCACGAATTTTGATTAGCTTCCAGTTTTTGACTTATATGTTGATATATTTCCTTGGTTACTCCAACGGTCCTAATAAAATCGTTGGAATACCTTATATCTCCCCTTCGTGGGTTGTCCTTTCCCATATGTGCGTCTATTATAATCTGTTATTTTAAAATAATGGTAGTTCAGAGAAAATTTATTATTATATGATCTTATTAAGGATAGATAATTATGTATTGAGAACGTTTATTTCTATAAACTGGTTAGATTGCATTTTTTAAATTCATTTAGGCTATTTAAGATATATTATATGTCATTTTTCTATTTTATCAAATTTTACCTTATTTAAGTCTTTTAAATTAAATTTAGTAAATTATTGCAGTTCTGTGGATGGAAGATTTACCAATTTTTAATGCAGTATCATATTATATTATTAGATAATACGTTTTATTAGTTGACGAATAAGGGATTAATACGATTTATAATGTAATTAGTATTAATCAGAAAATATTACTGATTATTATCAATTTTTAAACACTTTCGTTCCGTCTTAAACTGTAAACTAAATCCTCTGGCTGTTTTAATATCGATTTAAAAGCGAAATATTTATAAATAAGATGTTAATAAAGGATGTGTTATGTAAAAATGTATTTAATAGAATTTTATCACTATTAAGATCTGGGGGAATTAGAATATCAAATAAAAATCTATTTAAGCCTTTAATAAAGTCAATTTTATCCTCATTTGTTTTTATTAATGATATTATTTTTCAAAATAATCATAAATTATTATTCACTGTAATCGGGGGGAAACAATGGATATAAAAAAGAGTATATTATTATTGAGTTTTTTTATAATAATTATCATATTCATGGGGGCTGTTTCAGCAACAAGTTTGAATCTTACTGAAGCAGAACTTGCTTCTTCTGGAGTAAAAAACTATACTGAGGCCCATAATAAACTACCGGGATATGTGGATATATCAGATAAAAACAGTACCACACCTTCATATTTAAACACAGCCACTAAATTCACGGTAGAACTTAATCAAGGTGTTACCACTCCAGTAAATATTGCCACTGTAGGTAATCCCACCGGTCCGTCAGGATCTGCAACGGGCACTGTATATAAAACAGAATACGTGGATATTGCTAATCGTGTTAGTAATTTTATCAATAATAATGGTGTAGCGCCTAATTATGCATCTAGCAGTATAGGAAACATACGCTACGAATCCTTAGTATATATGTATGCAAAAATCCTGAATTATTACTTAATTAACAACCAATTGCCGAATTATGTAAGTGTAGTTTACTATTCAGGTACGGATTCGACGGGTGTAGTAATAGATAATGTCCCTCCAACTGTAACCAATAACTTACCATCCGGTACATATGATACATTAAGGAGTGTGACTTTAACAGCCAATGATAGTATTGATCCCAATCCTAAAGTTTATTATAGTGTAGACAACGGTGCTACTTGGAATAATCAGGTTAAAACAGTCACATTAAACCTAAATCCAGGATCAACAACTTTGAAGTATTATGGAGTTGATGCATCTGGTAATACTGGTACAATGCAAACAGCAACATATACCATCAATGCAGCATCACCACCAAGTGTTACTATAGATGAGTTGTTATACGCTTCTTATTCTGTTCAAGCATATGTAGAGGCTAATCATGAGCTACCAGCAAATGTGACAATAGTAGAAAAGACAATTAGTATGTCACAATTCCTTCAACTAATCAACACTGCAGCAATAAACCTAAATACCAACATAACCACATCCATACCCATAGGAAACTACACTTCAGCACTCAATCCTTCAGAAACCATAAGTACAACTGGAAATCTTACAAAAACCGATTATCTTAGCTTAGCAAATAGTGTTAAATCATATATGGATTCCAATGGTAGAGCTCCAGATTATATAACAACTAGTTTAGGGAATATGGGTTATGAATCACTGGTTTACATATTTGCACAGGTTTTAAGATCTTATCAAGTGGCAAAGGCATTACCCAACTTTATTAGAATTGTACCCTGGTCAGTTGTTGTCAATAACAATACCACTTTTATAACTATGGACAAGATAAAAAATGCTGCAGACACTGTGCAATCATATATAGAAACTAATCACCAATTACCTGAACATGTGACGATTTCCCAGTCCACAATTACCATGCCTAACTTTTTGAAACTGGAAGTGCTCTACCTCATCAATGCTAAAGAAAATTTATTCCAATCAATTGTATTAAAAGATTATAACACAGCCCCAAACCCTTACGAAAGCATTACTGGTGGTGATCTCAGTGCCACAGACTATTTAAGTGCCACAACTGCTATCAACGATTTTATGGATAATAATGGGTATGCACCCAACTATAAAACAACTGTAAGGGGCTACATACGATACGAATCACTGGTTTACATGTACTCAGAAATTATAAACTCTGCCAGTGAAAACCTACGATTACCCAACTACATAACACTAACACCGTGGACAACAGTCACGAATACTAATACTGTATTTTTGACCATGGATCAAATAAAAACTGCGGCAAGTTCTGTTAAACTGTATGTAGAAACCAATCACGCCCTTCCAGCCAGTGTAACAATTTCGGGTATTCAAATTACAATGCCTCAATTCTTGAATCTTGAACTTAAAACATTAAAAAATATCAATGCAGGTTTATACCAATCACTTATTCTGCAAAATTATAACACTGCTCCTAGTCCTTCAGAAACGTTAACCAGTGGAAAAATTAACTATGAGAATTATCTTGTCGTTGCGGACAATATAATCTCTTTCATGTATTCCAATGGTTATGCACCAAACTATGCAGGAACTTCACAGGGAAATATGCGTTATGAAGATCTGGTTTTAATGTACAGCCAAATCTTAAACTACTACAACGTCTACGATAAGATTCCACAGTATGTCACTGTCCTGCCATGGTCAGTTATTTCAAATCCGAGTACAGTAACTTTCAATGTTGGGCAGATAATTAGTGGGGCAGAAACCGTAAAAACACATATAGAAACTAATCATGCACTACCAAGTAATATAAATATTGCTGGAACTATTGTGAGTATGCCCCAATTCCTGAAACTTTTAACCACATCTCTACATTATATAAACGGTACATATGCTGGTCAGTTAGTTCTGCAGAGTTATGGGCTTCCTACAGATACTCCAGAAACAGTTACTGGTGGAAGCTTCAACCAGACACAGTATCTTGATCTTGCAAGATTGGTTGAGTATTTCATGTATGGTGATGGAAGAGCACCCAACTACCAAAGCAGCAGTCTGGGGAACATAAATTACCCCTCACTTATCTACATGTACAGCCAAATACTAACCTCTTACAAAGCAAATAATTACACTTTACCGGATATTGTCACAGTACGGCCTTGGTCGGTTGTTTCAAACGCCAATACCAAATTCATAACAATTGATCAATTGAAAGATGCGTCCAAAACGGTTAAAACATATACTGAGACAAATCACGCACTTCCAAGTTATGTGACCTTATCTGGAACACAAGTATCCATGCCTCAGTTCTTGAAACTTTTAGCTACAGCAGTAACAAATATAAATGGGAAACTAAACGCTACAATTGTTTTACAGAATTATAATACAGCAACCAGCCCATCAGAAACCGTGACAGGAGGAAGCCTTAACAATACCTCCTTCATCAACTATGCGAGTAGTATAATCTCGTATATGGATTCAAATGGAAAAGCACCGGACTGTATATCAAGTAATCTGGGAAATGTGCGTTATGAATCATTAGTTTACATGTACTCATTAATTTTAGATTATTATGGAAATAAGACAGCATTGCCTCAGAATGTTACTGTGACACCGTGGGCAGTTGTTTCCAATACAAACACTGTATTTTTCAATTTAGATCAGATACAAGATGCTGCCAAAACAGTGCAAGCCTATGTTGAAACTAACCATCAATTACCAACTTCTGTCACAATCGCTGGAATAACTGTAAATATGGCTCAATTCCTTCAAATAACAACTTCCACTGTATTAAACATAGATAATTCCCTATACACTTCAATTGCCCTTAAAAACTACAACTTACCTTCGAATCCTTCTGAAACCATAAATAAACAACCAATAATCAATAACGAGAACTACGTTAATCTGGCGAATAATATAATCTCCTATATGTATACCAATAATCAAGCACCGGATTATAGGACAACCAACTTGGGGGACGTGCGTTTTGAATCTTTGGTCTACTTGTACAGCCAAATAATAAGTTCATACAATGCAACTAAAACATTACCCCAATCTATTACAGTAAATCCATGGGCAGTGATATCCAATACCAGTACGGTCTTTATAACAATCGATCAAGTTAAAAATGCTTCAGAAGCTGTTAAATCTTATGTTGACATCAATCATGCACTTCCAAGTACTGTGACTGTTGCAGGAATGCAGATAACGATACCTCAATTCTTAAAACTCGCAGCTAAATCAACTATCAATATTGAAAATTATCTAAATGCATCTGTAATTTTAGAAAGTGTTGGAAACCCAACAAACCCTACAGAAAACATAACCACCGGAACCATACTCAATGACGAATTTGTAGATATGGCCAGTAAAATCATATCCTATATGAATTCCAATGGAACGGCACCAAATAATATCACTGATACCAGTGTGGGAAGTATTATGGGCTATGAATCCCTTGTTTACATGTTCTCTAAGATTATGGTATCTTACAATGCCACTGAACATGCTCCTGAAGATGTTTTTGTAATTCCATGGGTAGCGTTATCTAATCCTAATGGGACATTTAATTTCAGGACCCAGGAGATATTTAATTCCATACAGGAAGCAATAGATGACCAGGACACCGTCAATGGTGATACTATCTGGTTACAAAAAACAAACTATTTAGAAAATATTGTGATCAACAAAAAAATCACTATAAGGCCGATTTATGGATTTAACGTAACAGTACAGGCATTAGACCCTAATCTGCCTGTTTTCACATTAAACATCGGTGCAAACGGCACAACAATACAAGATCTGATAATAAATGGATCCACTTATAATGCTGGTATCTTTATCAACAACTCCAATGAAAACCAGATATTCGGGAATAACATCACAAACAACACAAATGGAATCTACGTGTACAACTCCACAGAAAATCTAATTTCTGGAAATGAAATATCAAACAACAGCAACAGCGGCATATTCATAAACATAGGCTCTGATAATGAAATTTCCAGTAACAAGATAAATTCTAACGTTGCTACAGGGATAAATATTCAAAACTCAGATAAAAACAGGATATACAGCAATAATGTCTATACTAATCTGGATGGGATCTATCTAAATAATTCATCAACAGAAGTGCACTTCAATAGGATTGTGGGTAACAGTAGATATGGACTTTATAATATGGGTAATGGAACTATTAACGCAACTAATAACTGGTGGGGATCCAATAACCCCCTGGTTTCTTCAAACAACCCAAGTGACATTTGTATTACTGGGGGAAGTGTTACATATGATCCTTGGTTGGTATTATCTATTATTAGCCTCACTGATCGTTCTGATCGTAACGGAACAAACTACAATTACCAAATAACAGCAGATTTAACACATAATAATCAGGGAAACGACACATCACCGGAGGGTAATATACCTGATGACATACCTATTTACTTCAATACAACAATTGGAACTATTAACAGTTCTGGAACTACCAAGAAAGGTAAAGCTGAATTAAAGCTTACGGGGTCATCAGCAGGTTTGGCTAATGTTTCTGTAACCCTAGATAATCAGACACTCTCCAAATCAGTTAATATTACCAGTGTAAATATCTTGGGGGTTTATAATACTAGAACTCAGGAGAATTTCTCCAGTATTCAGGAAGCAATAGATGATCCAGATACAATTAATGGTGATACTATTATTGTCGGTGAGGGTATATACACAGAAAATGTTGCAGTAACCAAAAGGCTTACTATTAAATCAGCTAATGGTGCCATTGTAAAGTTCAAAGCTAAAAATGAAAATAGAAGTGTTTTTGTAATAAATAATGACGGTAGTGGGTCAACAATACTAGGATTAAACATAATCAGTTCCAGTGATTCCTACGGTTTATCTTTAAGCCATGTATTTAATAGCAACCTCATTAACAACACCATATCAGAGAGTAATAGGGGAATTTACTTATATGAATCAGGAAGTAACTCCTTAAATGGAAATATCATCAAAGATAGTTATTATGGAATAGTATTATACAAATCTACAGGTAATAATTTAACTGGAAATATTATAAGGGCCAATGAAAATGGTGTATACCTTTTCAATTCCCATTATAATGTGATGAACGGGAATGCTTTGATTGATAATTACTATGGGTATAACTTCTATCATTCCAACAACAACAATATCACTGGCAATAATGTCACTGGCAACTGGGTGGGAATTTATCTCTATGATACAAACAACAACCTCTTAACTGGCAACACGCTATCTGATAATGGTGCCGGAGTCACGTATCATAACTCTATTGGTACTGCCATATCAGGAAATAATTTCACTGGTAATTGGTTGACTGATGTTTCAGTAGTGGATGATGGTGAGATGGTAATGGCTACCACCATCTATACTTGTGGACCGGCAGCACTTGCCACAATCCTAAAAATTATGGGAATTTTCACTACTGAAGCGGAAATTGCAAAAATAGCTGAAACCGATGAAACGGGAACCAGCCTCTATGGTCTTAAAATAGCAGCACAATCTAAAGGTTTAACTGCGATTGGGGCTAGATTAACTATTGATCAGCTACAACCTAACTATTTAGTAGTTTTGAATATAGATGGAACTAAGCACTTTGAAATCGTACGCAACATCACCAATACCACGGTTTATTTGTTTGATCCTAACCTTGGAAATATAGAAATGAGCTTAGAGAAATTCAGCGAGCTTTACACAGGAGTTGCACTAATAATAAATGGACAAGCACCAGCTAATGCTACAATATTGACTGATGATGAAATGCGTAACATCAAAGCCCTTTGGCATACCGTAGCAGTGAAACATACGAAGTGGGTAGGAGGATATTGGACTTGGACTTATCGTTGGGTAGGTTTTACTATAATAGTACCTTACAAATTTTCTTTGAAATTTATTCCAACCAGATATTTATTCGGAATACCAATAGGTGGATATTTCCAATATCAAATATATTGGCGTACCATAAGCTTTGGAACTTGGGTGAAAATACCACGCTATGTACCACCAAAAAAGGTAACATATTACACATATATGGATGTCCCAGACAGTATAAACATTAAATTTAATGAAGCTAGTTTTTGGAGTGCTGCAAAATTTGAAGCAAATAAATGGGCGATAATGGGCAGTATTGCCACAGGAGGTTTATCTTACGCGGCGTTGGCGGGTGTGAGTGCAAGTGCTGCACTGCTAGGATGGGATATAAAGGATGGTAGTTATAATCAAATGATGAGAGATCCTTGGCTAGATGTTCAAGTAGATGGAAAAACAGTTTACAAGAGGCATTTTTTACATGGGTATGCATCAATGCCTATTTCACCCATAATTGGCATGTCCCCGGTGATTTCCATGTATTTACTACCCTAAAAATTATTTAATATTTCAAATTTTTTGAAGAATAGTAGATAAGGTGGTAATTATGAATCCAAGACAACACTTGACAATGAGTATTATATTTATTATATCAATTATTTTTCTTTTAATAATAGGTATTTTATCCTATTTAGGAAATCCCTCAAATTTATGTCGCATTCCTTTAATAATTGTCCTTTTAATAGTTATTATATATTCAATATTTGACCTCATGAAATATTATAATAAAAAAGTTTATGTGTTGGTTATCACTATGCTTTTAGTGATAATGTGGGTAATAGGTTTAATTGCACTGTTCACCCAAATAGATGAGATCACCTGTTCTACCGCAATATACTACTTAGAAGTAGGATTAATCACATTTTTATTCTTTTTATCAGTTCCATTTACATTCAAAGGAAAATTATAGCTTAGTAAATAATTCAAAAAGATATACATATGGGATATTAAAATGAAAATATTATCAGAAAATAAGAGCCTAAATGAGGGGCAGCTTCAATGATAGCTCTTGGACTAGGTGGAGGTGCTACTGCCTTGCCATCAGGAGGTGCTAGTGTGGCTTTAGCAGTGGGTGCGGCTTCTACTGTTTATGGGTGCTTGGTGGTGCTTTTTTCGATGCATGGAATGCCGGACAAGATCCATCATGGATAGATGAGCCATATGACTCTCAACTCCACCACATGACCGGTTTGTAGTTTTTCTAGCAAACTATCCTGGATAAGAAAAATTTTTTCTTATCCTTTTCAACTCAATAAAAAAAGAGGTAATTCAATGGAAACGAATATATGGACTTTTATTTATTTTTTAGTGGCTATCCCTTTTTTAACTAGATTCTTTGGATTTTCAAGCTCGGGAAACCCTTCATATTTAATTACAGGTTCAATGGGAATTCTCATGTTGGTCCTTATTTTCAGTAGTTATAAAAATTTTTATATATTATTATTCGTTACTTTAGGAGGTTTGATCCTAGTTTCAGGGTCATTACTTACTTATATATTCTTAATTAAACCTAATTATATTTCAAACGAATATTACTACGCAATTGGAACTCTTATAATCTATGTATTTGCTTTAACTTATAGTTATT
>NZ_JARVXG010000046.1:0-15000 GCF_029848115.1 Methanobacterium formicicum
AAAAAAAAAAAAAAAAAAAAATAAGTAGTTTTAGAATAGTCCACTTTCTTTCAGCTTTTCTTCTGTCCACTGTGCCCGTTTATCAACTTTTTCCTTGATAATCAGAGTTAGAACAAAACTCACTGCCGGGAATATAGCCAGTGCTCCGATACATCTCCAGAAGTTGCCCCATAAGACTCCGGCAACTACCTCCCGCAGAGCCCCCACTGCGTAGGTCAGGGGGAGGTAGGGATTTATGGTCTGGAAAAAGGAAGGTAAGAGTTCTGGGGGGAACACTCCTCCCGTGGCAGTTATCTGCAGAACCAGTATTACAATAGCCATGGCCTTTCCTGCGTTTCCAAAAGCCGATGTCAGGGAGTAGACCACCACCATAGCACACAAACCAATATAAATCGTGGTTAAGGCAAACAGTAACGGGGATGAGACCTGTACATGCATGAGCAAGGCTCCCACTACAACTACCACCGATTGTAATAATCCTAACACTAAAAATAAGCCCATTCTACCCATATACACTGTTTCGGCACTGTATTCTTTTTTGGATTTAACCCGCATGGAGATCATGGCCACTGCTATAATACACCCAATCCATAGGGATATGGCAATATAAAATGGTGAAAGAGCCGAGCCATAGTTATCCACCGGATAGTAATGGGTTTTTTCCAGTTTAACCGGGCTTTCAAAGTAGCTTTTCACACCACTTTGATCGGTATCAGAAAAGGCAATTAACCGGTCGAGATCGGCTTCATCAATGGAATTGACCTTGGCCGTTGCCAGTTGAATGGAGCTTTTAACCTCCGGCCATTTGGCATTGGCCATGCTCAGTTTAGATGATGCTTCACTGACAATCTGGTTTATATTGTCTCGATTATTGGCCAATAAGTTGATAGCAGCGTCCATTTCGTCAATGGAACTTTTAAGCTGGCTTAACTTACCGGAAGAATCGTTGCTGGTTTTTATATCCTGCTCCACTTCTTGCAGGAGGTTGAGCACTGTGTTTGCTTTAGTAATGCCATCTTCAACCTTGTTTATGATGGGTATGATATCTTCATCCCCGGTGGCATTGTAAAGTGTGGTTAAAAGAGAGTCAAGGTATCTCAAACCAGTTATGATAGTGGTGTCAATTGATTCCATGTCCTGCACTGTGGAAAGAGCCTTGGAGGGGTTGTTCTGAATGTAGCTGTACAGTGTGTCGTATTTGGCTTTAAGAGTATCAGCTTGACTCTGCATCTGAGGTAACTTAGCACTGAACTGGGGCCAGATCTGGTTCACTGTATTCATAAGGGAGTTACCCTGGTTGAGACTGTTATCCACCTCTCCCAGCTTCCCGTTCAACTCGTTTAACATGGATTTTGTTTTAAGAAACTGTGCCTTGTTTTCCTTGGCCAGTTCCCCCACATCACTGAGTTTACCGAATATGATACCATCCACAGTTTCCACAATTTCACTGTTGATCTTGGTCTGCAGAGTATCTGCCCCGGTGTTGGTCATTTTGGGGGCAATGGCATTGATTTTATCATTAACCACATATTCTATGGTGGCCTGCTGAGGGTTGGTGGTGTCAATGGATAGTACAGTCTGGCTAAAGTTACCCGGTATTATGAGAGCAGCGTAGTAGTTTCCATTCTTAACTCCGTTTCGCGCTGTTTCTTCATCAACAAATTGCCAGTTGAATTTATCGTTATTTTTCAATTCTTCAACCAGCATGTTACCAACGTTGTACTGGGTCCCGTTAAGAGTACAACCAGAATCTCCATTAGCCACAGCCACCTTAAGGTTGGAAGTGGTGGCATAGGGATCCCAGGTAGCCTGGATGTTCAGGAGCGCGTAGAGTGATGGAATGAGAATAATCGCCGCTAATACAATTAAAACTACGGGAGTATTCTTAATAGCTTTTATATCATTTTTAAAGATTTCTCTTGCACCTTTAATCATTAAAACCATCCGAAAAATTAACTAAAATGTGACCAACAACTATAATAGAAGATAAAAATGTTATTCCTCTTTCTATAAATACCTTTTGTAGATTATTAATCATGTAAGATATGTTTTTGGCGTTTTATCCCCTGATATTACCACCCTATTTGAAAATATGATTTTAATTATATCTAAACTAAAAATTGAGAAGTAGGAAGACATATTCATTAGATTTACCCGAACCATGAAAACTTTCTACCAGTCTACCGTAGAACCAATAAAGAAAAACCAATTTATAGTAAGGTGAGATAATTATTAAAAAGATTAAATTTTAGTTAATATTATCCCCCAAAGAGGGTTAGCAAATAACATTCCATTACCAATTCCAAGTAATATAATAAGATATGGTGAACTTTTATGGCTTTTCACGTTATGCTGGTCCCCACCCTAGGCTGTCCTTCCAACTGCGAGTACTGCTGGAGTTCTGAAGAAGGATCCCCAGTTATGAGTGTGGATATTATTAAAGAAACTGTAGAATGGCTTAAGGACTTCCGCAAGGAGCCCGTGACCTTCACCTTCCACGGTGGGGAACCGCTCCTGGCAGGTTACGATTTTTTTTCCCAGGCACTGCCCCTTCTAACACAGGAGCTAGGCCATCTGAAACCGGCTCTAGCCCTGCAGACCAACCTGTGGAACATGACCCCGGAACTGGCTAGGTTATTCAAGGAGTACAACATACCCATTGGTTCCAGTCTGGACGGCCCCGAGGAACTTAACGACCTGCAAAGGGGAAAGGGTTACTACCAGAGGACAATGAAAGGATATGAAATTGCCCGGGAACAAGGTCTGAGTGTTAGTTTTATCTCTACCTTCACTTCCTACTCCATCCAGTACAAGGAAGACATCTTCAACTTCTTCCTGGAAAATGGTTTGAACCTCAAGTTACACCCGGCACTTCCCTCTCTGCGTGATGAAAACCCTGAAAAATGGGCTTTATCTCCTGAAGAGTACGGGGAACTTTTGATATATCTCTTGGACCAGTATCTGGAGCATATGGACGAGATTGAGCTTAAAAATATTGACCACCTCTGTAAGTGTGTTTTTATTCGCAGAGGAGTGGTCTGCACCTTCGTGGATTGTATGGGTGATACCTTTGCCGTGGGCCCGGATGGTAGTATTTATCCCTGTTACCGTTTCGTGGGAATGCCCGAGTACGTGATGGGGAATGTCCAGGACCATCCCAGCATGGATGATCTGGCCCAGTCTGATGCCTGGAAGCTTCTCCATGACTTTAAGGATTACGTGGACACTGAATGCAAGAAATGCTCCTACATAAAATTCTGCCGGGGCGGATGTCCCTACAATGGTCTTTCCATCAATGAAGAAACTGGTAAAGCTGAGATTACTGGAGTGGACCCCCACTGCGCAGCCTATAAGATGATCTTCAAGGAGATAACCAAGCGGGCCACCAAGGAGATGCTGGGATCCAGTATGGGTATGGTTCCGGACCCATCGGGAAAGGCAGAGAAGGGGATAATGTCCATCATGCTTAAACCCTCTTGATTGATTTTTTTTTATATCTTAATCCTAATTTTCCCAGTCAAAAAAATTAAATAGAAAGTATTCACAAAAAACTATACTTCCCTTAACAAGAATAAAAATAGAAAAGAAAATTAAAGAGAGATGACCTGATATGAAAAGAAGTACACCAGTAATTATAGGCCTTCTTCTTATTTTAGGAGTGGTTGCCTTAGGTTACTTCGCAGAATCCAGCGGTTCAAATAACACCACCAATAACTCTAACAATTCCAGCCAGTTTACCCTGTTTAAAAACCCCCTAACTCCACAGCAAGCAGTATCATCCACTCCTGCGGCTCAAACCCAACAATCATCACCCACCCCCACAACCACCAATGACACCACTCAGAACACCACCCAAAACCAAACAAATCCATCAACAACGAATTAACTGGAAAAGATAACCTATAATCCAATTAAATACTATTTAAAAAAAAGTATAAAGCCTTTAAAAAGCATTAAACGCCAATGGAGATAATTACAATGAATTTAGGTAAGTTGAATGAAAAATGCCCTAAATGTGGTTCACAGGATAAGACCCTCAAAAGGCAATTAGACTCCCAGCACCGGGCCTTTGGCCGGACCCAAACATTGACCTGCAGTGAATGTGGGTACGTGTTTAAATCCCGTGAGGATGAAAAAGAAAAGGACTGATGAAATAGGGACTCCCCATCCCACTCTATTTGGAATATTTTATTTTTTAAAATACTAATTTTAAATTGATGGAATACCCTCAGATACTAGTCACCTGATTTTCTGGTAATTCAAACCCCAATGTAACTCCTTTTTCCATGATTATTAAACGTAAAAACTTCATATTATACACTAATAATCGGAAGAGGTTAAAACATGAAGGTCAAATTCAACCTAGAGAACCTCGCAGAATGCCTGTGTGACTCCTGTCCGGTACAGGAAAAATCAAAAACAGTTAGGGACAAAATGAAGATGATACAGGAGATCACTCAGGAAGATGTGGACTCCCGGATTATGATTGAAGAAGAAAGGATTCCCGCATTGTACTGTGCTAAGGGAAAAGATTATCTGGAAGAATCAGGATCCAGGAATTATTGCCAGTGCGATAAATGTTTGGTGTGGAAAGAAAATAATTTATTCAGTGGTGAACCACCGGGTTACTTCTGCAGGGATGGAAAAGCCCGGGAATAACCCTTAAACCTTTTTTTTTAAATGTTAGTAAGTGTTTTTGATATTTAAGTGTCCTGAAAAATACACCCTGAAACTACCCTCAGGATGGACCATAAATGTAGGAAGTTAATTGCATATTTTTAAGTTCCCCATAGGATAATCCTCCCCTATTATATTATTTTATTAACCTCAACAATGCCTCTCCCAGCATACAGAATACAAAAACTGATTTTAATGATGAATTGGAGTGATGTGGTGCGATATGGGGAGAATTTGTCCTGGAAACCCTGCAAAAATATAAATATAAAGATAACCAGATAATCAAAAGAGTGGTTTCCATGATCAGGAAAGATTTGATAATTATACCTATTCTACTGGTAGGAGTAGTGGCTGGATCCATAGTGGGCATGGGTTACAGTCCTGCTGAGTCACCAGATGATGATAATCTTTCAAACAGTAATATATCCACCAATTCAACCAACGCCAACAACACCACCATCAAAACCAATCAGAGTACTAAACAATCAACATCTCAAAGCACCAGCACTCGCAAAACAAGCACATCAACTCGTTACTACAACACCCAGCGTACCAACACCCAGACACAGCAACAGACCAGTACCAATACCCAAAGCGGCAACACGACGACCAATTAACAGTTGGTAACATTTAAGGGAGATTATTCCAAGGTAAACAGTTCCCTCATTTAATTAGAGATTGAATTTAATTAGAGATCAAAAAGTGAATTCTATTTTAATAGATTAATATCTTTTTAATAGAGTAATAGATACTATATTTGGACCTAATAGATAAGTATCTCTTTATTACCGATAATTAATTTATATCTCTTATTTAAAATGTTTATAATCTAATATACCTTATTCAAAATGTTTATAATTTAATATTCCTTATTTAGAATGTTTCCTAACCCAATATCCCTAATTTAAAATGTTTATAATCCAATTATCAGGATTTGGTAATTGATAACTTTCACAAGGTCATCTTTAGAGGATACTACCATCCCATAGATTTAAAAAAGAAGTAAAAATAATATGTAAGAAAGAATGTTGTTTGATTAGTTATATTTTTTTGAGAATTTTTAAAAAAAATAATGCAAATTAATCTGGAAAAAGTTAATTCAACTTAATCTGCAAAAAAGTTAAGTCAACTAACTTAATCTGGAAAAATAGAGTATGGAATGATACAATGATAGTTAATGAATGGTGCATGTACTGTGGGGAATGCGCTGGTGTTTGTCCCCAAAACCTTATAGAAGTAAGGGAAATCAGCTTGAAGATCAACCATGACGAATGTAAAGATTGTGGGATATGTATCAAGGTTTGCCCAGTGCAGGCCCTACAAGGTGATGATTAAATGATGGAAACTGATGTTCTGGTTATAGGTGCCGGTCCTGCCGGTTCAACTGCAGCTAAACACGCTGCCCTAGGCGGCGCCCAAGTAATAGTCATTGATAAAAAATCAGAGATAGGATCTCCCAAAAGATGTGCAGAAGGAGTTTCTAAAGACGGCCTTAAGAAACTAGGAATTGAACCATCCTCACGATGGGTAACCCGCGAAGCCACTGGAGTGCGAATGGTCTCCCCCAACGGCACGGCTGTTAATTTAACCGAGGATAAGGTGAAACTCCCTGAAGCAGGGTACATCCTGGAACGTAAGATCTTCGACAAGCACATGGCCATGGATGCCGCCCGTGCCGGTGCCCGGATCATGGTCAAAACCCTGGCCACTGGTATGCGGAGGGAAGATGATCAGGTAGTGGTTACTGCCGAGAACATGGGCCAGGAACTGGAGATCAAAGCCAAGATAGTGATTGCGGCCGATGGTCCAGAATCTCGGGTGGGAAGATGGGCAGGGCTTAGAACTGCTTTAGCCCCTAAAAATATGGAATCCTGTGCCCAGTTTGAAATGGCCGGAGTCCAGATGGCCGAACCAGACTGTATCGAATTCCACTTTGGTAGTGTAGCTCCTGGTGGTTACGCCTGGATATTCCCCAAGGGTGATGACATAGCCAACGTGGGCCTGGGTATTTTAACCACCAGAACCGACAAAACTGCTTACCAACACCTTTTAGAGTTTGTGGAAAGCAACCCGGCTACTCAAAATGCTCAGCCAGTGGAACTTAACGTGGGCGGAGACCCCGTGGGTGGATTACTGAAGAAAAAAGTGGCAGATAATGTCCTGGTCACCGGGGATGCAGCCAGTATGGTTAACCCCCTCACTGGTGGAGGTATCATCAGTGGTATGCTGGGAGGCCGTATTGCGGGTCAGGTGGCTGCCCAGGCCGTGGCTGATGGGGACTACTCCCATAAAAACCTTAAGGTGTATGAAAAACTCTGTGATGATGAACTGGGGGAATCATTCAAGAAGTACCTGAAGGCCAAGGAATACCTTTTAAGTCTTTCGGATGGAGAACTGGATGAAATCGCGGATGTTTTCAAGGACAGTGACTTTGAAACCATTAACACCGCAGAAATGGTTAAAAAACTGATTAAAATCTCACCAAAGGCTCTTTTGAAACTGGGTAAACTGTTCTAAGACTGAAGATCAGATAATATTTTTTATTTTTTAGTCAACTACCCCTTCCTTTTTTTATTCCACTATTTCTAACTTTTTTAGGATTTTTTAATGTATAACGGTGCTGATAAACAGGGGCATTCCTTAAAAAATAAATAGAGGCATTCCTTAAAAAATAATCACCAGTATACAAAACATGAAAAATACCATGGCTACCTGGTGGTAAAGAATATCTGCCAGACGGAACATGTAGTCCTTATTTGTAAATAGTGATAGATATAATGGCACTGCTGCCAGGAAAGATGGCAGAATTGCCACGGCAAATTGTATTATATTCATGTCACCAGAGTAAAGCATATACAGGAGTAAGCCGCCCCCCATGAACCCCACTATACTGGCATCGCGGGAACGTGACTTGTACATGAGGTAGGTGCCCATTCCTGCCAGGTACATGAACACGTACACACTCAGGGGCACCAGAAACACATCACCCAAAAGTACGGCACAGGAAGCCAGACGCAACACTGAATTAGTGGCGGTGCTGAAAAAAGGGGCTAAATTGGAATCCTTTAAACGGATTGGAGGTAAAGTGTAAACCAACTGGTTGAGTAGCATTAGAGACATTAAAAAGGTGAATGATGAAGGGAATGCTACAAAGGATATTATAAACACCCCGGCCACAATCAGGCCAAAGAAAAGCAGTATGATCTTTTTGTCCACCTCATTTTCAATGAAGGCCCGGCTCTGCTTCTGTCGATCCCGGCGATCCACCTCCAGATCCGTAAGATCATTGAGGGTGTACAGGGCACCCCACAGAGCAGAAACCAGTATAAGCCCCCCTAATATCTGGAAAGGATTATTAATAGGTATTCCCAGGAAATAAGCATAAGTAAGCGCCAGTAAAAACATGTTGGCATTTTTAGAGGCCCATGTTATCCGGGTGGACTTGATCAATGTTTTTATCATTTAAAACTCCAGTGATACTTGAATTAACGGCCAAAGACAGAAGATGAGATTATGGTCCATCCTTCAGTGCCTGACATATAAAACGGGGTTTGTTACCATATTTTTTTATAGATTGCCTTACCTCATCCGGGGTAACATTTAGATGGCTTTTTACTATATTTATGGTTTCCTCTTGGGAGTAGGATATCTCCACCACGGTAAAGGGGATCCCCAGTACAGTCACTGCCACCCGGGAGAGAACACCATAGTCCGCGAATAGGTCCTTCTTGTAATCTTTCTCACCCACCCTCCAGGCAGTCTGCAATACCAGGTTAACCCCTTTAAAATCACTCCTGTGTTTAAAATATTCTCGAATACAAGTTAAATAAAATTTAAATGGCTTCACGCCACTATAACCAGTCCACTGGCTGAAACCGACACATTCCTCATCCAGGCAGTGATAATCATGGAACCGGTCTGCAAATAAAACTGCATCAAATTTACTCAACTCATAGAACAGGTCAGCAGAGGATTTGACATGTAGATCTTCCTTCATGGAGTTTACCATCAACTGGTAAACCTCCCCGCCAGTTAAATCTGGGGAAGAAAGGGGTAATTTAGCTTCGTAAAAATTCAAGCCCAGTCTGTCCACTGCCGCGTAGATATTACTGGATTTACCAGTGCCCGGGGCTCCCACCACATGGACAATCTGCCCCCTGTTTTTTGATAATTTTTTAAAGGTTGATAGAAGTTTCTGGTAGGATTTGGTGTTTACGAAGGTCTGGTTTTCCCGGGGACCTTTTATCTTGTACTTCATGGGTCAACCTCACGGAATATATAAAATTATATTGAGAAGGCAGGATATAATAATATAATGATTAACTTAAAAAAGAGGTAAAAATCCATGGTCACCCCTTCACAAGATGCCCCTAGGAATATTGAAGATTCACCCGAAAACCGGGAAAAATGTCTCTGTTCTTACTGTCCCAGTTACCCTAAAAATTGTGGAAATAAATTGCTCTACTGTGCCACCGGGTCCAGTGATTGTGAAATTAAAGTGAAAGGTTGTATCTGTAACACTTGCCCTCTATTCTACCAGTACCACCTCAGTGATAACTACTACTGTGGTAAGGAAAGGGTGGGTGAAAGTGGAACCTTCCTGCGCAAACCAAATAAAGATGAAGATCCCTCTTTTTATAATAAAATGGTTGAAATAAAGGATAAAAGCCATAATATAAGTGGTATTTCTTCTATGGGTTCAACCAAGAAATTATCATTTTCCTGGGATGACCTGCACTTTTTACCCGCCCAGATCAAGCGCATACCCTTTAACCAGGAAGATCCGGTAGATGCAAAGGTAACCATCGGACCGAAGTCCCAGAAACCCCTGAAAGTCTCTTCACCCATTTTAATCTCCGGTATGAGTTTCGGGGCAGTTTCACGTAATGTGCGCCTGGTAATCTCCAGAACAGCTGCCCTAATGAATATTGGATTTAACACGGGGGAGGGAGGGGTTTTAGATGAGGAAAAAGAGATTGCACCGGATGAAATGATAGTGCAGTATTCCACGGGACGTTTTGGTTTAAACCAGGCCCTACTACAATCTGCGGCCGCAGTGGAAATTCGATTTGGGCAGGGAGCCTATCCCGGTAAAGGTAGTTACCTTCCGGCAGAGAAGATGACTCCCAAGGTGGCCCAGATCAGGGGGTTGGAAAAAGGACAGGCTGCCTACTCCCCAGCCCACCACCCTGACATCAGCAACCCTGGTGAACTGGAAGAAAAGGTGTCTGAGTTGAAAAAACTCACGGGTGGTGTTCCAGTAGGGGCTAAAATTGGCTGTGGTCATGTGGAGGAGGATGTGGAACTCCTGGCCCGGGCCGGGGTGGACTTCATTGCCCTGGATGGTTTTGGTGGAGGTACGGGGGCCACCACGACTTATGTGCGGGAGAATATGGGACTGCCCATTGTAGCCGCCCTGCCACGGGCTTATCAGAAATTGGAAGAACTGGAACTCAGAAAGGAAATAAGTCTCATTGCCGGGGGTGGTTTGCGCACTTCTAGTGACTTTGCCAAGTGTCTGGCCCTGGGTGCTGATGCAGTTTACATTGGTACTGCGGCTCTTATAGCCATTAACTGCCAGCAGTATCGAGTATGTTACAGCGGACTGTGCCCCACCGGAGTGACCACACAGCACCCTCAGCTGGTGCAGCAGTTAGATGTAGAGGCAGGTGTGGAGAATCTTAAAAACTTCCTGGTAACTTCCACCGAGGAAATGAAAAACTTGACCCGTATGGTGGGTAAATCTGATGTTAAACTTTTAGATAGGAGTGATCTGGTTGGTTTAACCCGCGAAATATCCTTGATCACCGGTGCCGAATGGGTTAATGGTCAGAAATTAGATAATGGATAAACATAAACCAGACCATTAGCCTATGAATAGTAATTAATAATTGGGTAGATCTAAGATTATCTGTAGATTTATGAGTAATATTTTTAGATTCAGGAGTAAAATAAATGATCAAAGTACTTTGTACCACTGAAACTTCACTTAACCGCCCGGAAGCACGCCGCTGGAGGGAAAGAATGAAACTTTTAGAACCTCAGGGCGATGTGGTGGTGGTTTTACCTTGTAGTATGCGTAAACCGTATTCTGCCAGTAAATCTCACCGTATATTCACCCAAGCCACTAAAGGATTGCAAGAAGCTATTTTAACTTCCCCTTTCGGTGTTTGCCCCCGTGAAATGGAACAAACCTACCCTATCCAGTCTTATGATGTTTCTACAGTAGGAGACTGGTCCCGTGAAGAAATAAAACTTACTGGAGAATGTCTCCAGGAATATGTGGGAGACCATGAGGTAATAGCCCATGTGGCCCACGGTTACCTTACAGTCTGCCAGGAATACCTGCCGGATGCCACTTTCACCTGTAAGGATGGGAGGACTATCTCCCCGGAATCAATGGCCAATCTCCGAATTGCCCTTAAAGGATACAACCGGATGAAAAGCCACACCCGACAACTACATATGCTGCGTTCCGTGGCTCGTTACCAGTTTAACACCGTTGCTGCCGACCAGTTGGTACCGGATGACTACCGGTTAAGGGGAAGGTTTGACCGGAGGTTAATGCAGGGTGATGAACAGATCGCCGTCCTCCACCACGATTATGGACTTTACAGTTTGAACATCAAGGGAGGGGTCATCTTAAACAATATCGGAGTTAACTGGGTGGAAATTGATTTTGAAATGAAAACTAACACCCTTTTTGCCCCGGGAGTGGTAGATGCTTATCCAGATATAATTCCCAAAGATGAAGTGGTTATAATACGAAAAGGAGAAGTTGTAGGAGTGGGTAAAGCTGTAATGAGCGGGAATGAAATGAAAAAGGGAGAAAAAGGCGTTGCTGTGCGGGTTCGTCACCGGTTGAATTAACCCCCCCCCCCAGGCCGGGTAATTATAAA
The DNA here is from genome assembly GCF_029848115.1 of Methanobacterium formicicum. Taxonomy (NCBI): domain Archaea; kingdom Methanobacteriati; phylum Methanobacteriota; class Methanobacteria; order Methanobacteriales; family Methanobacteriaceae; genus Methanobacterium; species Methanobacterium formicicum. Next base: position 11,577 of record NZ_JARVXG010000046.1, read on the forward strand.
TAAGTTTAAATAGCACAAACACGGAAATAAAAGAATATCTTTTTAAATGCATATGAAGGATTTTTAAAGTAATTATGCGTTTTATCCGCACTGAAAAGTGTAAAACATGAAAAAAACGATTCTGAGGTATGATTATGAGCGAAGAACTAGTTAACAAGGTTAAAGATGCTCTGGCTAAAGTGGCTGATCCCCATATGGGTATAAGCATTGTAGAAATGGGCCTGGTATCTGATATCCAGATCAATGAAAGTGAAAAAACCGCTAAGATCACCATAAAACCCACCAACCCCGGCTGTATGAGTGCTGCTAACATGGCCATGCAGGCCCGTGTGGCTGCCGAGAATGTGGAAGGTATTGACAAGGCAGAGATCACTGTAGAAGGCCATATGATGGCTGATGCCATTAGTGAAATGGTCAACAAATAAACATTGACTTTTTTAACCCCTTAGAGAATGGGGCGGTGCATTATTCTGACCGCCTCCATACAACTCTATTAAACAACCTGAGCTGTGATTTATCCACTCCCAGTTTCCACTATACTTTAAAAGGTGATCAGGGAGGGAGAGTTAATACTAAATTAGATAAATCCCATCACAAAGGTATATATAGGATGAATTCTAAATCAAGAATCTACCCCTGCAGTTTTGGAATTTGTTGGAGAAATTCAACTTCTTAAGCTGTTACTAACATTTTAAGGGGCCCGTGGCTCAGGCGGTAGAGCGCACGGCTGATAACCGTGAGGTCCTGGGTTCGAATCCCAGCGGGCCCATTATTACTGATTTTCTGCATTCTATTTTACTAAAATCAATTTTTAACACCTTAAATTTTTAAAATAAATCTATTTTCCACTTTTTCAGATCACCCCTAACTACATCACACTTTTCCCAAAGGTAATAACAAAATGCTTTTTCAAAAAATTTATATGCTGAGTTTGGGATACTAATAGCTGGAGCAATGGTAAATTTGGTAATTAATTACCTCATTTTTTTTACCTCATTTACCATTTTCTTCCTTTTATTCTAATTTTAGAACTATTTTAACAAGTTTTGTCTGATTTCACATTATATGACTATCTAAACTGTTTTTTAACCACCGGAAATAAATCTTGAAAAAGCATAGTGAAAATTATTGCGGTAGATCACTAAACCTGTTTTTTTTGATTTGAAAACATTTAAATAACCCACAAACTAACTGGATTATTGTGTAATAACAGGGTTAATGGTGTTATAATGTGGAATTTAATTGGTTTTGGACTGGTAGTCCTTATAATTGTGATATTCTTTACCATAATCATTGCCGTCTATAATAGTTTAATCAAACTACAAAACGGAGTGGAAGGGGCCTGGTCACAGATAAATGTCCAGCTAGAGCGGAGATCAGATCTAATTGATAACCTGGTGGAAACGGTTAAAGGTTACTCCATACACGAAAAAACCACCTTTCAAGAGGTTAGTCAGGCACGCTCCCAGTTGAACAATGCTGAGACTGTTAAAGAAAATGAAGAGGCAGATAATGTCTTAACCGGTACTTTGAAAAGTCTGTTTGCAGTTGCGGAAAACTATCCTGAACTGAAGGCCGATGAAAATTTCCTGGAATTACAGGATCAGCTATCCCAAACCGAGGATAAAATTGCCGATTACCGGGAATTATACAATGAAATTGTTTTAACCTATAATAACAAGCGTGAAGTATTCCCCAACAGCATAATAGCCAATTTCTTCAGTTTTCCTGAAGCAGAATACTTTGAACACGATGTAAATGCGGAAGAAGTGCCTGAGGTTGATTTTTAACCCCTCTCTTCCACCTTGTTGTTGTGGCACCATCAGGATTAAAGGCACCATCGGATTTAAATAAGAGAAATTTTAGTTTTCAATCTGCCGTATCAAACGATTACATTCCCCAACCACTTTTTTTCTTCCAAAGGCCTGGGCTATCCTCCGCACTGCCTCCAGCATCCGGATAAGTGAGTCCAGCCAGCTGAATATATCCCCGGCATAGGCGTGTATCTCGTAGTCACGCATCAACTTCCGGCTTATATCCACTGGATCCCGTTTTGACAGGCGTTGTTTAACCATTCTCCGAGATAGTTCCCTCTGGAAACATCCACAAAATGGCCTATCCTTACATTTACAGGTGTAAAAATCCATCTGAAGCTTCATCAATCTTTCCCTGAGGCGGGGTTCCAGTTTGTTAAGGGCTGTGCCCGAACTAAGAATATCAAGGGTGCTGTCTGCAAATAAGCGGGTGGACATGTTTATCTTGAGAATACGGCTCATCTGGGTGGTTATCCTGCTGGAAAGATAGGCACTTTCAAATGGTTCCAGTTTAAGGGCTATATCCATGGGATGCATACGGTCCAGATTCTTTCGGATGTACTCTGCACAGAAATGTGATAGGAAAGACATGGAAACCGCCCTCCCGTATCTGGTGGGGGTTACCTTACCATCCATCTCCTTTACCAGACCATAATCCACCATTAGATTGAATGCTTCCTCAAATTCCAGGGGTAGCTCTTCGTTGGCATATTCCTGACCTATCTGGCTGAATTTATCGGCGCGCCCGGCACAGATATCTGCCAGGAACTGTTCCACCTGACTGTCCTCAGAGTAGGTTACATTCACTGCTTCCACATCACTGGATAAAAGTTCCATGGCCTGCATTTCCTCGGTTTCATCACCGTAACTGCGACCAATCTCGGGCAAGAGATATACCTTTCCCTGGTCATGATAGGTGGGTCTTCCTGCCCGGCCCAGCATCTGGGAGAACTCATTGGGGGTGAGTGTCTTGTTCCCCATGGTTAAACTTTCAAAAAGTACTTGGGATGCAGGAAAATCCACCCCTGCGGCTAACGCAGCCGTGGTGACCACTGCCCCCAACTTTTGGCCCCCAAAATCCCTTTCAATCCTGTTCTTTTTGGAGTAAGACAACCCAGCATGGTATGCTGCTGCCTTAACACCTCTCCGAGTCAGATAATCAGCCACACTATGGGTTTTCCGGCGTGAATTGGTGAAAATAATACTCTGACCATGGTATCCCTTTTTTGATCGGTTCTGGTATTCATTACGGGACAGCTGAGTTAGAAGATGGTTTTTCTCTTCCTCAGTGCGGGTGAATATGAGGTGTCTCTCCAGGGGAACCGGTCGCAGGGGGTACTGCACCAGTTTCATGCCAAACTCCGTGGCTATTTCCTGGGGGTTTTGCACAGTGGCGGAAAGTCCGATGACTTGCAGGTCAGGAAAGATCGATTTCAACCGGTGAATGAGTCCCCTTAGTCGGGGGCCCCGTTCATCATCCCCCAGCATGTGGATCTCATCCACCACCACGGTTTTAAGGTTTCCCAGTTGGGATGATCTCCCGGCACGGAGGAGGAAGTCCAGGCCCTCGTAGGTCCCCACCACTATATCTGCGGCATCTATCTTTTCAT
>NZ_JARVXG010000046.1:20000-43203 GCF_029848115.1 Methanobacterium formicicum
TAGTTGTGGTATTGGTTGGTGTGGTGTTGGAAGTGGTATTATTGGTGGCGTTGGTGGCGTTGGTAGTGTTAAGCTGCACATGCTTTACAATGTACACCGGGGTGAAGTTAGAGTCACCAATTTCACTGATCTTCTGATCACCGTTTAAATTGAAATTTGATGGAATTAACCCCACTCCAATATCGGTACCTATATTCAGGGCATTGGCAGCGGAAGCAGTTCCATAGGCAACCAGTGCAATCATTAAAACAATAAACAGAGTTCCTGATTTTTTAGGGGACATGTAATTTACCTGTTGATTTAAGAAGTATCCTCAATTAAATGTATCTTCAACCACCTTTAAATATCATGGCATTACTGCCCTAACCCGTGTAAATGATCTTAAGGGTAACTCTCCCTTTTATTTATGAATTTTTATTCCACCGGGAAATGTATAAAAATGGATATGGAGGTGGTGGGAGTATTATTTTATCCCACAGTCACCTATTTGACTTTATTCCACAGTTACGCACTTGGCCAGGTTTTTAGGTTTATCCGGGTCAATACCCCTCTGAACACTTATATGGTAGGCCAGTAACTGTAAGGGAACCACGTAAAGGAGTGGTGAAAGTAGCTCCGGAATCTGGTGGGGGAATTCTACCATGTCACTAGCTTCCGAACTTAAGACCTGATCATCCTCTGATCCCAAACCTATAACCCGTGCTCCCCGGGCTTTAACCTCTTGCACATTACTCAACGTTCGATCGTGACTTTTACCCGGAGGTACAACTGCCACCACCGGCACATCATCATCTATTAAAGCTAAGGGTCCGTGTTTGAGTTCTCCGGCTGCGTATCCTTCACCATGGATGTAGGTTATTTCCTTGAGCTTCAGTGCTCCCTCCAGGGCGGTGGGATAAGAGAATCCACGGCCAATGAAGAAGAAATCCTGGGCGTCCTTGTATTTTCCAGCCATTTCTTTGATCCCATCCTCCAGGGATAGGACTGCTTTCATGCAATCCGGGATCTTTTGAAGTTCTTCCAAAAGCTCCTCATCCTGGCACATGCAAGCTGCCAGGAGGTATATACAGGTCAACTGGCTGATGTAGGTCTTGGTAGCAGCCACACCGATTTCTGGCCCGGCTCTGGTGAATATGACATAATCAGCTTCCCTGGTGGCTGTGCTGCCCAGTACATTGACTATTGCCAGGGTTTTAGCCTTTTTATTGGCTATTCTAAGGGCTTTTAATGTGTCTGCTGTTTCGCCAGACTGGCTGATGAATATAACCAGGGCATGAGGGTCAATGGCCTTTTCAGAGAATTCAAACTCTGAAGCCAGCATTACATCGGTGGGTAGTCCTAAAAGTCCTTCAAACAGGTATTTGCCCACCAGTGAAGCATGGTAACTTGTTCCACAGGCAACGAAGGTGACTCTTTTGAATTCTGGGAATTGGCTGACTATCTTTTTGATATCTGAAACTTCAAAGAGAGTATTTCGAACGGCCTCTGGTTGTTCATGGATTTCTTTAAGCATGAAATGAGGATAACCTCCCTTCTGAGCCATTTCCGGAGTCCAGCGGATGGTTTCAACCGGTTTATCCAGTACCAGGCCATCACGATCCTTGACCGTGATGCCCTCTTCATCCATGATGAAGGTCTCATGGTCTGCCAGGTAGATGATCCTCCGGGTGTGCTGCAGTATGGCCGGGGCATCGGAAGCCAGGAAATACTCACCATCTCCCAGTCCCAGTATTAATGGACTTTCCTTCCGTACCCCTAGGATACGGTTAGGTTCATCAGTACTGATAACTGCAAAGGCATAGGACCCGTGGAGCTTGGTGATAGCCTTGTTTATGGCCTCCTCCAGGTCCAGGCCATCTTTATGATATTTTTCAATGAGGTGGGCAATTACCTCCGTATCAGTTTGAGAAACGAAGTGGTGTCCTTCACTGACCAGCTGGTCCTTGAGTTCCTTGTAGTTTTCTATGATTCCATTGTGAACCACGGCGATTTTCCCCTCACAATCAGTGTGAGGGTGGGCATTTTCCTGGGTGGGAAGTCCGTGAGTGGCCCAGCGAACATGCCCTATACCTATTTCTCCCGGAAGCTCATCCAGGTGCAGTTTCTGGGAAACTTCGTTGATTTTTCCCCTGTCTTTTTTGATGTTGATTCCTGATGATGAATAGGTAGCCAGGCCCACCGAGTCATAACCCCGATATTCCAGGCGCTGCACACAATCCAGAAGCACTGGTGCTGCTTTGTCATTTTTAAGTATACATCCCACAATTCCGCACATATTAATTTCACCTGAGAAGGTAAGTTTAGGTAAATGGTAACAATGCCAATCTATTATAATCCTTAGTTATAATATTTCTAATGTAGTTTTATCTTAATGTAGTTTAATATCTATATAAACATTTGACACCAAATAAAAAGACGGAGTTTAACATGAATATTGATAAGGGAAATCTTCTATACCGGGGCAAAGCCAAGGATGTGTACCAGACCAGTAACCCTAACCAGGTTCTGGTGAAATTCAGAGATGATATTACCGCAGGAGATGGGGAAAAGAAGGAAGTTATGGGCTTGAAGGGCTACTATAACTCCATTATCTCCGCTAAATTCTTCCAGCTCCTGGAGGAGGTGGGGGTGAAAACCCAGTACATCGACCTGCCCGAACCGGGTTACATGCTCTGCCACAAACTGGATATGATACCCCTGGAAGTTATCACACGAAATCTAGCCGCAGGAAGTCTCCTCCGGAGGTTCCCCTTCCAGGACGGTCAGACCTTCCATCCACCCATCATCCAGATGGACTACAAAAATGATGAATATCACGATCCCATGCTCAACGATGATATCATCCTGGCCCTGGGACTGGCCACAGCAGATGATCTGGAGGAAATTCGCCAGATCACCCTGAAGATCAACCGTACCCTTAAAACCTTCCTGGAAGACCGGGGGCTCATCTTCCCTGACTTTAAAATAGAATACGGGCGTGATGTAGACGGGAATATTGTCCTGGGTGATGAGATCAGTCCGGATACCTGTCGTTTCTGGGACAGGGAAACCTGTGACGTCCTGGACAAGGATCTCTTCCGCAAGGGTGAATCTGGAGTCATCGAGGCCTACCAGAAAGTGGCCAACATAATCCTGGATGATGAAGATAAGAAGAAATGGAAATTAGATTTCTAAAATGGAACTACTCTTTAATCTAAAAATTAATCTGAAGATTATAAATGAAAATGTGAAGATTATAAAGAATTTGAACACTTTTAAGAAATTATTTAAAACTAATCCCTGGTGATGCCATGAAATACCAAGTACAAGTTGAAATAAGTCTCAAAAAAGGAATGCTTAATCCTGAAGCATCCACCATCCAGAGGGCCCTGGCCCTTTTAGATTATGAGGTGGAGGATACCGCCACTGTGGAAATAGTTAAATTCACCCTGGAAGCAGCAAATCCTGATGTGGCCCGTGAAGAAGTGGTCCAGATGTGTGAAAGACTGCTCTGCAACCCGGTGATCCACGACTACCAGATCCAGATGGAAGCTGCAGGTGATTGAGATGAAAGTGGGGATCATACGCTTCCCCGGCTCTAACTGTGACCGGGATGTGTTCCATGCCCTCCAGCTGGCGGGAGCCCAACCCGATTATGTCTGGTGGAACCAGAGGGACCTATCACAATTCGAGGCCATCGTCATCCCTGGCGGATTCTCCTACGGAGACTACCTTCGTGCCGGGGCTATCGCTGCCATCACACCAGTGATCGACGGGATCAAAGATATAGTTAAAGAGGAAAAACCAGTTCTGGGAATATGTAACGGTGCCCAGATCCTGGCGGAGGTGGGACTGGTGCCGGGAGTGTTCACCCTCAATGAAAAGGCCCAGTTCATCTGTGAATGGGCTGATTTGAAGGTCAGAACCAACAGAACACCATTCACCCATCTTTACCAGAAGAATGAAGTTATAAAAATGCCCATTGCCCATGCCGAGGGCCGTTACTACACAGAATACATTGATGAACTTCGTGACCAGGACCAGATCGTTCTGGGATTTGCCGGGGACAATCCCAATGGTTCCCTGGATGCCATCACTGGAGTATGTGACCTGGAAGGACGGGTTTGCGCCGTTATGCCCCACCCGGAAAGGGCTTCTGAATCTATTCTGGGATCCGATGATGGTTTGAAGTTCTTTAAAGGAATTCTTGATTTCTAAGATGTTGAGTTTAAAAAAATTTCACATGGTGAATCAATGGTAGTCTATTTAGTAGGTGCAGGACCCGGAGACCCGGATCTAATAACTCTTAAAGCTATTAAAACCCTGCAAAAAGCAGATGTGGTGGTTTACGATCGTCTGGCCAATGAGGAAATACTCAAGTACGCCAGTGGTGCAGCCCGGATCTACGTGGGCAAAAGAGCCGGAGCCCATTCCAAAAAACAGGACGAAATAAACCAGATACTCATTGAACAGGGCAAAAAATATGATAACGTAGTTCGATTAAAGGGTGGTGACCCCTTTGTCTTTGGCCGGGGCGGGGAGGAGATGCTGGCCCTGCTGGAAGAAGGAATACCTGTTGAAGTAATACCCGGCGTGACCTCCGCCATTGGGGTTCCCACCTCTAGCGGATTGCCGGTAACCCACCGAGGGGTGGCAACATCATTCACAGTGGTAACTGGACATGAAGACCCCACTAAAAATGAAAAACAGGTCCAATGGAACTACAATGCCGACACCCTGGTGATCCTCATGGGTGTGGGTCACCTGGAGGAGAATATCCAGAAGATCATGGAACACAAGGACCCCCAAACACCGGTCTGTGTCATAGAAAAGGGAACCACCCCTGATGAACGGATGGTGCTAGGTACCCTGGAGAACATAGCTCAGAAGGATATAAAGCCTCCGGCCCTGGTGATAATTGGGCCGGTGGTGGATGTTTACCAGTCCCTTCAGAGTAAAAAAAGATGAGGAAAGATCATGAGTGGATTGGAAGGTAAATTAATCGCCATAACCCGACCACCGGAAAGGTCCCAGGCTGCCGTGGAGTTGGTTAATGATCTGGGAGGTATACCTCTGGTGGTCCCCACCCTGGAGCTGGAAGCTGTGGCCAGTCATTCTTTGATGGCCCTCTGCCAGAAGTCAGGTGAACTGGACTGGATAATATTCACCTCCCCTGCTTCACTGGAATCCCTCTTTAAATTCTGTCCTGATTTTAAGGAAAATCTCAACCCCCGCTGTCAGGTAGCAGTCATCGGCCCCCGCACCGGGAGGGTTTTAAAGGATTACGGTATCACTGCCGACATAGTTCCTAACGATTACACTGCCGAAGGTCTTCTGGAGGAATTTGAGAGGGTAAATCTTAAGGGGAAGAAAGTGGGTGTTCCCCGCACATTCCAGGCCCGGGATGTTCTACCGGAGGGTTTGAAAGAAATGGGAGCCACTGTCTACCTGGCCGAAGCCTACCGATCCACCAAACCCCATGATACCAGCCAGGTGGAGTTACTGGTGGAAGAAATAATCCAGGGAAAAATAGATGCTGTAACCTTCACTAGTCCCCTGACTGTCACCAACCTCTTCGAACTATCCGGGGATAGGAAAGAAGAATTAATAAAGTCTCTTATGAATGGGCCGATCCTGGTGGCAGCTATAGGGCCTATCACCCAGAAACCGCTGAAAGAACTGGGAATACCATCCATTTCCCCGGCCAAGTACACGGTGAAGGACATGTTACTACGGTTAGATGAAGAATTATCTGACGATACTTAAAAGATTATATTTCTAAAATACAAGATTCTTAATATTACAATTCGACTTTATAAACAAGAGTAGAGGGTTAATGATCATGAAAGATGAAACTAGAATAATCATCTGGCCTGTTTATCTGGATTCCACTAAAACTAAATCTGAAGGAAGGAAGATACCCCGAGAAGGTTCAGTTAAAGCACCAAAACTGCGGGAAATTTCTCAGGCCGCTAAAAAACTGGGATTGAACCCATCCACTGAAAAACATAAAGCTTACCCTACCTCCTGGTGGGAAGGATCCGGCCGAGTAATAGTGGATCGGAAAATGGGCAAACGGGAACTCCTCCTTAAACTAAGTAATCTCATTAATGGCTCCAGATCAAAAGATAAATAAAATTCAATAAACAGGATCTGATTAACCAGAATCTATTTCTTTAAAGAAATTTAAAATTATAATATTAATCCATTTCATGAAAAGAGAATTAAAAACAGGTAATTTCATGAAAATGAATTAAATAAAGAATTATTTAAATAAATTGAATAAGTAATCACTTTAAAAAAGCACCTTACCTAAGGAAGGAATATTAAATGGCGGTTAACAGGAAAGATCTGGATAAATCACTGGCGAAAGCTAATGAACTGGTCGAAAAGGCAGAAGATATTAAAATATACAGCCATATAGACTGTGACGGAATATCTGCCGGGGCAATACTGTCTTCAACCCTGGACCGTCTGGAGATAGATCATGAAATAGAGTTCATAAGCCTGGACCGGATTCCCGAACTGGAAAAGAAAAATGAACTCACCATATTCTCAGACCTGGGTTCAGGACAAGATTTAGACCATTTCGTTACATCCCAATCCAAGGTTCTAATTCTGGACCATCACCCTCCACTGCGAAAGATATCACCAGTGGGAAGTGGGTTTCTGGAGGTGAACCCCAACCACTATGGTCTGGATGGTTCCCATCAGGTTTCAGGGGGAGGTATGTGCTACCTCCTGGCCAGAACATTCGGTTTTTATGATCTAAGCTGGATAGGTGTTTTAAGTGCCATCGGGGATATGCAGAACAATTTATCCGGGAAGTTAGTGGGGCTTAATAAAGAAATACTGGATGACGGGGCGAAGTTGAACCTGGTGGAGTCAGTTAATGATCTGGCCATTTACGGACGCCAAACCCGACCACTGTTCGTGGCTTTATCCTATTTTGGCGATGTTAAACTACCCATCACCAACAACCGCAACGAATCCATCCAGTTCTTAAAGAATCTGGACATACCTGTTAACAATGGTAAAAAACAGCGCACACTTTACGATCTAAGCCAAGAAGAAAAGGGAAGGATCTTCGCCGAGCTGGTACGGATGTTAAGCCGTGAGGTACCCCCTCGCTATGTCCGTTACATTCCCCGCCTGGTGGCTGGCGATGCCTACGAGTTCTTGGGGGAGGAAAAGTATTCCCCCCTGCGTGATGCCAGTGAATTTTCAACGGCCATCAACGCCTGCAGCCGACACCAAAATCCAGAAGTGGCCTTGAAGGTTCTTAAGGGAGACCGGGGTATGGCCCTGGATGAGATGGAAGCCCAGGGGAAGGAGCACCGCCGTTACCTGGCCGAAAAAATGAACTGGATCCAGGGGGAAGACCGGATCCAGAACATGACAAACTTGCAGTACTTCCAGGGTAACGGAATAAAAAGTGAGGTGGTGGGAACCATAGCTGGTATGGTCCTGAGTTACGGTGACTGGAGAAAGCCCATGATTGGTTTTACCCGGATAAACAATGAAAACGAGGGATTAAAGGTTTCTTTACGTTGTTCCCGTCTCTTGGCATTTGATGGAATCCATTTCGGCCATATGATCAGCCAGGTGGCTGCCAAGGTAGGGGGAAGTGGTGGTGGCCACTCTGTAGCGTGCGGTGCCTACATCCCCGGGGATAAACAGGATAAATTTTTGGAACTCTTCAACGAACAACTGAACGGTGTTCTGTAGCCTTACCTCTCATTCGGGTAACTATCTACCAGTTATGAAGATCATTAAAAATAATCCAACTACCACCAAAAATCATAACGATTAATAAAGGGATCAATAAAAAGTGAATCATAAGAGCACACGGTGATGAGATGAAGGTTTTCAAGAAAAAGGGGGAACTTACCAAGTTTCAGATTCTGGCGGAGATTGCCCGGGGACAACCCCACCTGCGCCAGAAGGATATTGCCGACAAGCTGGGCATTACAGTGCAGGCTGTTTCCGAGAATTTGAAGACACTGGTAGATGAAGGATGGGTAGAAACTGGCAGTGGTCAGTCACGTTACAAGATCACCAAACGTGGCATTGAAAAGGTGAAAACTGAAGCCAGTAACCTCCGTAAATATGCTGATCAGGTTATAGACACCATGAATACCTACAAGTCAGTGTGGCCTGCCATTGCCCAGGAAGATATGAACAAAGGAGAATCTGTGTGGCTTAAAATGGAAGATGGAACCCTGTATGCAGTTAAAGAAGAAACATCAGCCCGTGCGGAAGTGCTCCATGATGCTCTAAAAGGGGAAGATGTGGCCCTCGTCAGTTTAAGTGGGACCATAGAACTTGAACCTGGATTTGTAGTTATTATGAAACTTCCTACCATTAACCAGGGCGGTACCCGTGCCTGCGATCTGGATAACGTGCAGAAAATTCTGGAAAAATACGAGGCCCGTGTGCAAAAGGTGGGAGTTATGGGTACTGTTTCCCGGTCACTGGCAAATAAACTGGGCATAAAACCTGATTTTGAATTTGCCACTCCGCAGGCAGCAGTTGCCGCTGCCAGCCGGGGCTTAAATGTCATGGTATTTGTTGTGGGAAAGATGACCCGGACCTTAACCCACAGACTGGATGAAAAGGACATCAACTACATAATTGAAGATGTTTTGACCCAAAGTTAATTGAATGTTGGCCCCCCAAAACTAACTAATTTTACCAAGGTTAATTGATGGTAAAAAAATTGAAGAACGTGGTGTTACACTAAACCTTCCATTTCCTCGGGAATCACCAATTAATAATTCTTATTTTTGACTTAAATTATCCGACAACCACAGTGATCGATCCGGGCCACACATGACCCTTCCAGACTGTTATCTGGAGTTGAGGATAGGGCAAAGACGGTTCTACCCAGCATAGCCATGGAAGCACCCATGGTTTCATCTTTAAGCACGTCAACCATCTCCATTATCTCGGGGTCAATGAACCCTGTTTTCTGGGCAAATTCCAGAGAAAGATCCATAAAGTGGGTGACCTGGGGTTTAAGCATTAGTCTCTGGAGCATGTCTCGGGCCACACTATTGAGTTTATTTGTTTTAACCGGGTCAGTGAGTACCGACGAAGTTTCTATAGTCCCTAAACTCTTAAATATAATGAAAAGTCCCCCTTCGTCAGTATCTTTCCGGGGATTTTCGGGGGGAAGTAGTTTATCTGCTTTTCCAAATCCCGGGGCACCGGGTTCTATCCTTAAGGGGAACCCTCCCACCATTGATCCCATAACATCCCCCAGACCAGTTGATAGAAGAACTTCGGCCTTATGGGCCACGGCCGCAGCCTGGTTAAAGGTTAATGGAAGCTTGAGAATTTGTGAAAGTCCCAGGGCTGTGCCCAGGGCAAAACCAGCAGAAGCGCCGAATCCTGCTTCTAGAGGTACGTTGAGCTCATGATTAATAGTTATGTGGAGGTTACTCCACTCAATTTCTGTGAACTGTTTTTTCAAAAGATCCAGTGTTTTATAGGTTACTGAATCTTCCCGAGAGTGGTAATCGTTGATGTTTCCATTGGTTTTTATAATGATCTCGCCGTTTCCCTCACATACCTCCACCCTGGTTAGGACTCCCTGGTCCAGGACTACTCCTGCTCCCCGGGAACCCCGGATCATAGGGTTGGGATGGTCAATGATTTCAAAAAAACCAGTTATATGAGAAGGGGCGAAAACTAAAGATTGCAATTTATCACCACATTTATTATATTCACAGTTAAATAAATAGTAAAGGTAGTTAAGTCCATGGTTAATTGGATAACCAAGGAGGAAAATCCCTTCCATAGATAAGTATAACCCGAATTATTGAGGTAACAAATCACAGAAGGAGAATAAGGTATGGGAAAACGAATAGACCTGCACACCCACAGCATATTCAGTGATGGAGAACTTTTACCATCAGAGATAGCACGCCGAGCCTGTGTTTTAGGCCATCAGGCAGTGGCCATAACTGATCACGTGGATGCCAGCAACCTGGACTGTGTTGGTCGTGTGATTAACGCGGTTTTAGATATCCGGGATAACTGGGACATAGAGATCGTTCCTGGGGCGGAGATAACCCACGCCCCTGCAGAGATAATTCCCAAACTGGCCCGCAAGGCACGGGAATTGGGAGCAGAGATCGTGGTGGTGCACGGTGAGACACTGGTGGAACCAGTTATTGAGGGCACCAACTGGAGTGCGGTTAACTGCCCAGATGTTGACATTTTAGCACACCCTGGACTTATAACTCATGAAGAAGCACGTATTGCCAAGGAAAAGGATATTGCCCTGGAGATCAGCGCCCGGAGAGGTCACAGTCTGGGTAATGGTCATGTGGTGCAGGTGGCCCGGGAAGTGGGAGCCAATCTGGTGGTGGACACTGACACCCATGCACCGGAAGACCTTATAAACTATCAGATGGCTGAAAAAATAGCACTGGGTGCAGGTTTACCTGCAGATGAACTTAAAATAGTTTTAAGGGATAATCCAGTTAGTATATTAGAGGGAAAGGGTATTCTTTAGGAGAGCTACTCCCTTAGAGATATACGCAGGTATTATGATGTAATTTCATTTTTAAGCTAACTTCTGTCCCCCCCTATTTCCTTTAAAATCTCTTTTTTCAGGGTTTACTAGTTTTAAAAAAATTTACTACTTTTAAAAAATATATTTATAAAAATAGAATTATAAGACTTCATATTCAATTATGAGGTCTTTTCCAAGGCTATAACTCTTTTTGAGGTTTAAACGGAAGGCATCTTTCATGTAATCCACTCCCTTCCCATCTACCAAAGTCTTGGCCTTGGCTCCCCCGGCGATCATGGGGGCTATGCACACCCTTATCTCATTTACCAGGCCGGCACCGAGCATAGAATAATTCAAAGTGGAACCGCCCTCAAGCATTAACGTTTTAATCCCTTTATTTCCCAGTTCATCCATTAAACAGTTTAGATCAACCTGTTTATCCCCACAGATAATCACTTCTGCCTTACCATCTTCCTCAAGAGCCTTTATTTTATCCGGTGATGCTTCCTGTGAAACTGCAATGAGAGTGGGGGCTTCCGGGTTAAGGATCCTGTATTCTGGAGGTGTGCGTGCTTTACTATCCACCACCACCCGCAGTGGATTGTCTTCAGGGTTAGATGAAATTTTATGAACCGTGAGGCGGGGGTCATCAGCCAGGACGGTGTTTATACCCACCATTATGCCATCCATTTCTTTGCGGAGCCTGTGCACCCTTAAAAGATCTTCCTGGCCTGATATCTCAGAACTTCCTTTTTGGGTGGCTATTTTCCCATCCAGGGTCATGGCTGCATTTAAGATCACTTTTGGTTTAATAAAAAGCCCTCCAAGTTATTTAAAAACCCAGTTAGTTTAAATTATTTTTTATAAAAAAAATATTAAGAAACTTAAGGGTCTTTCCATTTAAAAGGGAAACTTACTGGTTTCCTCCACTCATTATGTAGGATATGTCCTGGAAGATCTGTTGTATCTGCTGTACTACGGAGCTAATGGTATTAACAATATCCTGAATGGGATTCAGGGTTTGTTCAACTTCCTGAGCAGTTTCATTGGTAGTTTGACTGGCATTCTGTAGTGCCTGATCTGCACTGTCCTTTATGTCACTTAAACTGGATTGTTCTGCAGCCATAACTGGTTGAAATATTAAAACACCCAGCAGCAGCACTAAAAAACTTATCAATAACTTTTTCATTAAATCACCATCCTAAAGCATGGGGCCATTAAATATTCATTAGAATCTATGGAATCACCATAATCTAAACTAATTATGGGATAGAGTAGATATTAAATGTATACTTTAAATAGAGTGAACCTTAAAACCAAATGGAAACAATAACCAAGGCAAGTGTAATCATGAGTAAAGACCGATACCAGAAAGGCTTAGAAAATCTGAAGAAGATGAATCCCGAATCTTACCAGAACCTAGAAGAAGTTTTAAATGGCATAGCTCCAGATATGGCCCGTTACATTGCAGAATTTCCCTACGGTGATATTTATTCCCGGCCAGGCCTGGATCTTAAGACCCGGGAACTGGTGACTGTGGCTTCTCTCACCACTCTGGGAAGTGCCACCGCAGAGCTTAAAACCCATGTGCACGGTGCTTTGAATGTGGGCTGCACCCCTCAGGAGATAGTTGAAGTTATAATCCAAATGGCAGTTTATGCCGGTTTTCCTGCAGCAATTAATGGTTTAATGGCTGCCAAAGATGTCCTGGAAGAGAGGGGTGAAGAATTCGAAAAATAATCTGTTAATTTTATTTAATCAAAAATATATTCAACTTTTTGTAAAAACTGATTCAGGGATAACTTCAACTTTTTTTTAAAAATCATTACCCCTATTAACCCAATTAAAATAAGATTAATTAGATTAATTTAGATTATTTCACAAATTTGTAAAAAACTAATTGTAAAATCAGCCTAATTCCCATTTAAAAATCAGTTTATCAAAAAAAATATTCATTTTACAGTCCAATTCATTTACAGTCCAAATATATCCCGGGCATTGTTTTCGGTTACCCTGGCTACTTTTTCTACAGGAATGGATTTAACCTGGGCTATGGTTTTCACGGTTTCCTCGACAAAGGCTGGTTCGTTTCTCTGTCCTTTGAATGGTGAGAGATAGGGGCTGTCTGTTTCGGTGATTAGATGAGATAAAGGTAGTTTAGCCGCCAGTTCCTGGTGATGTTCAGAGAAGCACACTATGGTGGAAATGGAGATGAAGTATCCCTCCTCCACTATTTTCTGGGCAGTTTGCAGATCCCCACCGTAACAGTGGAATATTACCTGGGGGAGGGAAGGATATTTTTTGACCATTTCCAGGGATTTTTCCTCGGCATCCCGGGCGTGGATAACCAGGGGTAACTGGTATTCTACTGCCATTTCCAGAAAGGTCTCAAAGAGTTTTACCTGTTTATCCTTATCTTCTGAGTTATCCAGGTCATTGAAGTCCAGTCCGGTTTCTCCCAGGGCTATAGCCTGATCTATGTGGGATTCAATTTCTGCCAAAGCCTGTTTAACTGCTGAAAAGTCAGCACGGGCAGCATTATCCGGGTGAAACCCCAGGGTAGGATATATGAATTTTTCATATTCTGTAGCCAGTTGCAGGGTTCGGCGGTTTCCTCCCAGAGAGGCTCCAGAATTTACAATGGCCGTGAGTTTCTCCTGGGCCCTGCTGATAACTTCCTGGCGGTTTTTATTGTAAGCTTTAAAATCAACATGGCAGTGGCTGTCGATCATTTTCCTCCACCGGTTAGTGTGATTGATAAATTTTAGTGGTTACTAGCACCGTTCTCCGGTCTCTACACTTGTGTCATTATTTTTGGATTAGAAGGTGATCTAATACACGTAATCTGTATTCAGGTTCCGTAACGCCGGTCTCTCTGTTGGTAAGATCTTACTGCCCTTAAAAAGTCGACTTTCCTGAGTTCTGGCCATAAACTATCGCAGAAATATAGTTCAGAATAGGAAGATTGCCATAATAAAAATCCGCTGAGTCTTTCTTCACCACTGGTTCGTATGATCAGGTTGGGATCTTCCAGACCAGCTGTGTAGAGGTTTTTATTCACCAGTTCTTCATTAATATCTTCCTGTTTTAATTTTCCCTCTTCAACTTCGTTAACTATCTTTTTTATGGCATCAATGATTTCGGCACGTCCATCGTAACCAATGGCTATATTTACCTGCCTTTTGTTGTAGTGGGCTGTGGATTCTTCGGCAATGCGGATGGCTTCCCGGACATCATCCGGTAAGAGTTCCAATTTACCCACGGCTTTAACCCGGACCTGGTTATTATGTATCTTGGGGTTGCTGGCTATTCCCTGGAAATTCTCTTTAAAGAGCTGCATTAACCCATGCACCTCTTCGGGAGACCGGTTGAAGTTTTCGGTGGAGAAGGCATAAGCCGTTACAATTTCAATACCCAGATCAACACACCAGTCCAGTACCCGTTCTAAGGTACTTACTCCTCTCTTGTGTCCTTCAATAGTATTAATATTACCCTGGATTTTAGAAAAACGGCGGTTTCCATCCATGATAATTGCTACATGTTTTGGCATATTCTCCGGACGGAGATTTCGGGAGATATACCATTCATACAACCTGTAAAGTGGTGCTAATGCTGACATTTTATATTCCCTTAACTATTTTACTAGAATTTGTAAGATTTATTCAGTAATTTGTAGATTTTAGTAATATTGTAGATTGGTAATTCCCCAGATTGGGGAGTGAATTTTAGATAGTGATTTGGTATAATCATGTAATGTGGGGATTATTTCCGCTAGTGTGCCGGCAGTCCTATAATATCCAGACAGGGCAATGGTTTTTAGACTGTTTTGGAAAAGTCTTAGGTTAATTAGTACTTTTTATGGTGATTTAGAACCATGGATTTTTATATACTAATGTTGTTTGGCCAGTTTTTCCGCCAGTTTCAAAGCTCGCAAGTATCCCTCTTCATTTTGGGATCGGGAAGTATCAATGAAGATTTCATCAATACCCAGGGTTACTGCCCCCTGGCTTTGAATCGAACCCAGCAAAACAAGGCTACGGAAAATCAGATTCCCACAGATACCATCTGGTGCCAGTATCATGTTGGCTCCATCAGCAATGGCATCTTCTATCAATATAAAGTAATGTTTAACCGCATATTTATCCCTTGTGATCCGGGTTAACTCTTCTGCTTCCTGTATGGTCTTGTCAATCCGGGAGCTTCTACCTATATCCTGGGGCCTTCCCCCGGACAAAATAGCTATTTTAGGATTTAAACCCATCTGGCGAAGGAATTTGTCACCGTACTCAATGATTTTCCTCTTTTGTTTTAGGGTGTCGCCTTCATCAATCCCCACTGGAGCCAGAAGAAACAGGTGTCCCTGGATATCCAGAAGTGATGCCCGGTAAACTTCAGGATACAGTTCCCGCAGCCGGGCCATGAAATGAGAGGCACTCAATGACCCTCTGATTGCAGCCGCAACCTCCCCGTTTAATAGCATGTCCAGGAGTTCCTCTTCAGATTCAGTTAAGACTACTTCAAAATCAACCTGACGGGAGGCCT
This sequence comes from Methanobacterium formicicum, assembly GCF_029848115.1. Lineage (NCBI taxonomy): Archaea > Methanobacteriati > Methanobacteriota > Methanobacteria > Methanobacteriales > Methanobacteriaceae > Methanobacterium > Methanobacterium formicicum. The sequence continues at coordinate 35,044 of NZ_JARVXG010000046.1, forward strand.
GGACTATAGCCTGGTTTTCACCCACACCTGCTGCGATTTTCATGGTTAATATTTTTCCTGTGGATCTATTTAAATATGAATAGCTGGATCTTCCCCGTATCCTCAGGACCTGATTGAGGGGATAATGGTCCATGACAAAAAAAGAGTAATTCTGTTTATTTTCCGGAATGGTACAATAATATTGAAGATCCACCCCTTACTCCCATTTTTCCCCATCCTATCTAATTAGAAATTATTATAAATAATAAAGATATAGCAATTATTATAAAATTCTTTGTGACTGATAATGGTTAAGTTAATAATTAATAGGTTAACTTAACCCGAATGAAAACTTAAAAAGGAATGAAATGTGAGTTGAAAATTAAAAACTGGGATTGAGGAATAAAAAGTTAAAATTGGTTTGATAAATTTTTTTACAAATTCCATAACTAAATGTTAGAATACTTAAAATGAAGGTGCTTTAATGGTTTTAAAACCTGAAACCCCCGAAGACCAAATTCAGTTCTCAGATAAGGGATATCTAATTTGTAACCAGTGTAATGGTTATTACGAATTACAAGAAAATGAAAGCCCTGAAGATTTTGAAAAATGTGAATGTGGTGGTTCCCTTAACTACCATGAACCCCGGACCCCTGTGGAAGATAATTTAAAATCCACTAGACAACATGTTTTTAATAAATCCCCTAAATCTCAGGGGGGATATACCACTCAAAACCCCCTTAACAAAGTAAAAACTGAAACTTCAACATCTGAAAATAAAAGAGTGGTTGACCGTATTTCTCCCCAGGAACCAGTATCTGATGAGGCCCTTGACACTCTGATCACGGATAAAGGTAATTTATGGGATAATGTGGAAGAATTCCGTCCTGAAAATAAGAAAAATGAAGGCACCAGCGATGTTATTGAACTAAACCGCATGATGATGATGGTTGACCAGAAAAGAGCCCTTGAAGAGAGTAACAAAAATTCCCCCCGAATTTCCAGAAAAATGGGGCCCATAGGTTTCCTGGGTGCAGCAATTGTCCTCCTGATAGCGGTTCTGATAATTACCCTGGCTGGAGAAATATTTTAAGTTATTAAAACAATATTTTCCTTATTCTATTAATAAAAATTCTATTTATAAAAAAAGTAAAGTTTAAAAAGTTTCTAACCTTTTAAACTATGGTTTATTTTTCCGCAGCTTTGATTCCCTTTTCCATAGCCTCCAGTGTTAACTCGATATCATTTGGGGTGTGTGCTGCAGATATGAAGCAGCATTCGAACTGTGATGGGGGAATGAATACCTCATTGGCCAGTAGTGTCCGGAAGTAGGTGTTGAATTTCTCCACATCCGCGGTCTTAGCCTGGGCATAGTCCCACACCTTGGTGGGAGTGAAGTATATCTGGAACATGGAGGATAGTCCCGCTACCTGATACTCCAGGGCAGCATCTTCCAGGATATCTCCCAGGCCCCGTCGCATTTGAAGTCCCTTAGATTCTGATTCACGGTAGTAGTCTTTGTCCAGATTTTTAAGTGTTTCCATACCTGCCGTGATTGATATGGGGTTTCCGTTGAAGGTTCCTGCCTGATAAACATCTCCCTGTGGGGCAATGCGTTCCATTAATTCTCTTTTACCTGCAAAGGCACCCATGGGGAATCCACCTCCCAGAATTTTTCCCATGGTTACCAGATCTGGGGTTACACCAAAGTATTCCTGGGCACCTCCCGAGGCTATCCTAAATCCAGTGATAACCTCATCAAAGATTAGTATTATATCATTTTCACTGGTTATTTTCCGTAAAAATTCCAGAAAACCTTTCTGTGGGGGTATGCAACCCACGTTACCCATTACTGGTTCCAGGATGATGGCAGCAATTTCATCCTTTTCCTGTTCCACCAGGTTGGTAATGGCTTCTTCATCGTTGAATGGTACCAGTACTGTGTTTCTGGTTGTTTCTTCCGGGACTCCTGGAGAGTCAGGCAATCCTACGGCTCCGGATCCGGATTTAACCAGTACGTAGTCATGAGCGCCGTGGTAGGCACCTTCAAATTTAATTATTTTCTTTTTCCCGGTGACTGCCCTGGCCAGGCGTATGGCACTCATGGTGGCTTCTGTTCCCGAATTTACAAAACGGACCATTTCCGCACAGGGTACCCGTTTTACCACTTCCCGGGCCAGGTTCACTTCTGCTTCTGTGGGAACACCATAAGCCGAGCCCCGGAGAAGTTGCTGGCCAACGGCTTCCATCACTGGTGGATAAGAGTGGCCTAGTACCAGTGGCCCGTAGGCCAGGCAGTAGTCCAGGTAACTATTTCCATCCACGTCGAACAGGCGGGGTCCTTCTCCCTTAAGGGCAAAGAAAGGATAGGGTTTAATGGCCCTTACCGGGGAGTCAACCCCTCCGGGAAGATAATTCTTAGCATCCTTAAATAGATCTTCAGATTTCATTTTTATCCTCTCCATTAAATTAACTTCATTATTAAGCTTTAATATACTCATTATTACGCCCTAATCTAAAATCCTCACCTTTCATTTCTTGAAATATTAATTAAAGAGTTAATCGCAGCCACAGCTACTGGAGTGCCACCTTTAGGACCTTCAGTGACCAGATGGGGGATTAGAGTCTCTGCCAGGGCTTTTTTGGATTCTGCCGCACCCACAAATCCAACTGGAACACCAATAACAGACTTAACATTCATTGAACCTGCCTCAACCAGTTCCATTACCTTCCACAGTGCAGTGGGTGCGTTTCCAATAACCACCACTCCCTCAAAACCTTCGACTGCTGCCAATTCCATGGCTGCTGCCGCCCGGGTGATTTCCTGTTCTCGGGCAAGCCTGATCGCTCGTTCATCACTGATGTAACAGTAGATGTTTCCCGGATATTTGTTTATACCGGCCTTCACCATACTGATATCCGTCAGAATATCCTTGCCCTGGGAAACTGCTTCCAGACTCTGCTGAACAAAATCCGAACTCATCCGGGTTATATCCGCATATTCAGGGTCCGCTGTAGAGTGAACTATCCTCTCCACTATAGATCGTTCCTCAGACGTCAGATCCTTGGTTTTTTCATCAATGAGAGACCGTACAATCTCTCTACTTTTAGCAGCAATCTCATATCCCTGTTTGGTAGATGCGCCCATGAATGTTGGTTTCATAATATCTTTCCGTGCCAGTTTTGGACTTATTCCCTAGATTTTTCCATTTAAGTTAGGGTAAACATAAATCAAAATCATAAATACTCTTCTAACATATTTATCTTATTCTAATATTTTAATTCTTAGATTTAAAAAAAATAGAGATTTAAAAAGGATAAGGTTGGATTGTCATTTTAAGATAATATTGAAATCATCCACCTTTATAATCCTTCTTCAGGAAAATTCAACCCTATACTATCCCTGAACTGCCATTCTTATACTCAAATTTATATAAATTATCCTACAAAAATAATAAACAATTATTTCTTGTAAGGAGGGAAAATTTATGAAAGGACAGGCACAGGAAGTTAAAGGACAGGTACTTCAGACCATAGCCACACTACTCACCACCGCGTTTGGATTAATCGCAGCACTGGCATGGAACGAAGCAATAAAGGCACTGATAGCACAATTTCTTCCAAAAGGAAGCGATTTGATGGGGTTACTCATCTATGCAGTTTTAATTACCATAATAGCAGTGGTAGCAACTATAATAATCGGTAGAGCCATATCCCAGCCAGAAGAGGTTCAGCTGGTTAAAATTGTGGAATAATTGGAAAGAGATAATAATAATTGGAAAAAGAAGATGAGAATTCTTTTTCCAGATTTTCTTCTTTTAAGATTAAATGAAATAGAATTTAAAAATTAAAAAAAATAGTTGCCTCTTTATTCTACTTTAATTACCCGGGTCCCGGCGAGTCGATCCAAATATCTCTCTTTTCCATCTTTACTCCGGGAAGATCCTACGGCCAGGTCAACCACCAGGGGGATCCACAGGAATTTAGAGATATTCCTCAGGAGTGCCTTTTTATAATCCATTTCCCCCTCCCTGTACTGGACTTTTAGCTTGAACAGACCTTTACCCAGGGTTGTGGACCACTTCCCTTCCATTACCATGAAGTACAGGACGGTCAGCAATCCCCATAATATAAGCCAATAATTGAAAACTGAGTATAGATTGGTCCATGCGATTAACGGGTAGATAGTAGCAGTCAGAACCCACATAAGTAGCGTGATGAAAATCACATCAACTATCAAAGCAGCCAGTCTTCCACCCCAAAATTCCTCCATTATAAATCACCTGTGTTTACATCTGGATGTTTATACATTTATAGTAGCCGGATTTAAGTGTTTAGTCTTCTTAAGTTCAGATTAACCAGGGTTAGAGTACTATTTGGCTCTATGGTTTTAGTAAAAAAGGTGGAAAGTGGTTAACAAACCCGGGGAACTGGATCAGCTATGGGTGCTTCCAGTATCCGTTTACCACCCATCATGGTTTCCAGAATCACGTGTTTGTCCCTGGTTACCTCACCAATTATCTGGGCATCTTTACCGTACTTGTTTTTGCGGATAGCTTCCAGGATTTCATCGGCCTTCTCCGGGGCCACCCCCATTATGACCTTTCCCTCGTTGGCCACTTCGTAGGGGTCAATTCCCAGCATTTCTGAGGCGGCAATAACCTCCCGTTTAACTGGTATCTTTTCTTCATCCAAGAACATACCCACACCCGATTTTTCAGCCATTTCATTGAGAGCGTTAGCCATTCCACCCCTGGTAGGGTCCTTCATGGCGTGCACTCCCCCAATATCCAGGGCAGCCTCCACCATACCCCATACTGGGGCTACATCAGATTTAAGGTCAGTTTCAAAGCCGAATCCTTCCCGGTAGCTCATAAGGGATATTCCATGGTCTCCCACACTTCCGGTGAGGATCACTTTATCCCCTACTTTTAGTCCAGAGTCAGGAGTGATGGCATTTTTAGGTGCAATACCAATCCCTGTGGTGGAAATGATCAGCTTATCCAGTTTGTCATTCTCCATTACCTTGGTATCCCCGGTTACAATAGCCACACCTGTTTCCTGGCATACTTCATCCATGGACTGGACAATACGTTCCAGGTCGTCCACGTTAAATCCTTCACTGATTACCATGGCATTGGCTATGGCCAGGGGACGGGCACCCATCATGGCCACGTCATTAACTGTACCGGCCATGGATATCCGGCCAATATCTCCTCCTGGGAAGAATAATGGATCGATGGTATGGCTGTCGGTGCTTATCACGATTTCATATTCACCCAGGGGAATGGTAGCTCCATCATCCAGGGCTTCCAGGCCTACTCCACCATTGACACTCTTGTTTTTTATGTTTCCCAGAATTATATCTGAAATGAGGCCCTGCATTATTTCTCCGCCAGCCCCATGTGACATTCCGATTTTCATTGATTCACCAGTTCTCGACTATATTTAAAGCCCTTTTTAGGACCTTTTATACCATTCTAAAATCATCTAAGGAGAATAGAATTTAAATTATTCTAGTAGAGAATTGGGATGTTAGCCTATTTAAATATACCCCTTTATCTAAACCTAAATAAAACCCCTAAATGGACTGTAAAGAGAAAAAGACTAAAAATTTTAAGGATTAGAAGATTTGAGTACCATAATTTAACCAGTAGAACTGACTTAATAGTATAAAGAAAGTTAATTGTTCATATTCTTAAAAATAAGATATACTTTAGGAGGGGATTAAAATATCAAATAGGGGAGTGGAAGGTAATGTTCTGGATGAAAACGGCCATCCTCTGAAGGGTTTGGTGGTTCAGGTGGAAGGTGCGGGAAAAATTGAATCATCCCTAAAAGGTAGCCGGGTGGTGAAGGCACTGGATAAAATCTCCCCGGTTTCACTTAAAGACCAACAGGTGTTAGCTGAGTCTGAAACTGATAGTCAGGGCCATTATAGGTTATTATACTCCCCAGATAGTTATCAGAATATTTTGGATGATAAACCCACTGTACAGTTGGTGGTTAAAGATGTTCTGGGGATATCGGAACTGGAAAAAACAGAAAAGCACATCGCAGTATCTGAAACCATGAAGACCATGGAAGATATCATCATCCCCCGTAAATGGGCCGAAGGATGGTACGTTACCCTGGGCGGCTCCCGGAAATCCCGGTTCACCACTGATAATCAGGTGGAAGTCCTGGTTGATAACCAGCTAGAACTGGAAAGAGTAGTTGAATCCGTGGAGAAGGCCCAGTCCTACATTTACCTTACCCAGTTTGAATTTGAGACAGATTTTATCGCCACCTTCACCAGTGAAGTAGATAATTTCCGCCCTCAAGCTGTTTTAACCCACACACTTCAGGAAGCAGCAGAAAGGGGAGTAAATGTTAAAATAATTCTAAATGAAAATCTGGCAGTGCCGGATAGTTATTCCCAGATGGAAGAATTCTTCCAGGATAGTTCTGTGGAGATCCGTGAATTTAAGTCCCATGGTCTACATGTGATGCACGCCAAGACCATGGTGGTTGATGGTGAAGAGGCTTACGTGATTGGATCCCCCTTTAAAAAGGATTACTGGGATTCACCACAGCATATAATCAAAGACCCGCGACGCCAGCCCCCGGGTGTTCGACCAGTTCATGACGTGTCCATAAAATTGAGGGGAGGGGCAGTTTACCATGTGGAAGAATTTTTCTGCCAGATGTGGAATTACATTGCCCGGGAAGAATACCAGGGACAGGGAAAAATAGAACCCCCCATCAGGAATCCAGTTTCCAATACTGTCGGTAAAACACCGGTGCAGATGGTCCGATCAGTTACCCCCGAAACATTGAATGAAGAGGGTGAACTGGGAATCTTTGAAGGTTACCGCCGGGCATTAGCCCAGGCTAAACAATTCATATACCTTGAAAACCAGTTTTTAACCAACAAGAGCATAATTAAAGCTTTGAAAAGTGTGATGGACCGTAACCATGACTTAGAGGTCATAGTGGTCATGAACGAGAACCCGGACAACCCAGGATACAAAGGGTGGCAGAACCAGTGCCTGGAGAGGGTGGGGATAAAAACATTTCAAGATATTCTGGACCATCCCCAGATCGGCTTTTTCACCCTGTGGTCCACCAAATGGGAGAAACAGAATTTTACCATACAACCAGTGTACGTGCACACCAAGGTGGCAGTGGTAGATGATATCTGGGCCACGGTGGGTACAGCCAACCTGGATGGTTCCTCCCTCACCCATGTGAATGAACTGGAAGGTTTTTTTGACCTGGAATTCCATCGTAACATGGAAATGAACGTCATTTTACCAGGAGTAGATAGATATGCCAGTGACGAGATTGTAAAACTGCGAGATTCCCTGTGGAGGGAACATCTGGGGATTAAGGAACAGAAACTAAAAAAAACAGGGAAAGGCTGGTTGAAACTCTGGCAGGAAGTGGCAGAACAGAACTTAAAATCATTGAAACAATCCCATCCCCATATGACTGGACAGATATTACCTTACAGTAGTGAAGAATCAGTTGAAGACCAGTTAAATGATCTGGGAATAAAAAACAGTGCCTGGGATGTTCTGGATTAAGTTATGCAATTGTGGAGTAAGTTCTGCAATTGAAACTGTTCGGGGTTAACGAGATTCTGCAGGATGTTTCTAACTTCAGAAAGTAATTCCATTAATTTAAAACTTGTATTTATTATTTATTTTCCCTAAATCCTTTCTTTATACTCTAACTCTTTAAACTTGATCTTGAACATGGTTCCACCCTCCCGGATTAACTCCACTGTTCCTTCTAACTGATTTACCAGACTTTTTACCAGTTGCAGGCCCAGGGTTTCGGTTTCATCCAGATCAAAGTTTTCTGGTATTCCCACTCCATTATCACTGATTATTAACTCGTAAAAACCGTCTTCATAAGCATGGAGTTCTATCCTGAATTCTCCTTCCTCCTGATGGGGGAATGCATACTTCAGGGTGTTGGTAACCAGTTCACTGACAATCAATCCACAGGGAATAGCTGTTTCCAGTCCCATCATCACTTCGTCCAGTACAATGATAGTCCGGATCCGGTTGGAGTCCACACCATAGGAGTAGAAGAGATCAGAAACCAGACTCCGAATGTAGTCTGCGAAGTTAATTTCAGAAAAGTTGCGTGATTTATAGAGCTTTTCATGGATCATGGCCATGGATTTAACCC